>NZ_JAVHZD010000019.1:0-168752 GCF_031119615.1 Paraburkholderia sp. SARCC-3016
ATGCGCAACAGCGTCGACTTGCCCGAACCCGAGCGGCCCAGCAAACCGACGATCTCGCCTTCGCGCAGCGACAGGTTGGCGTCGTCGAGCACGAGCAACTCGCCCTGCGTCTTGTTGAACCCGCGGCAGACATCCTTGACGCGCAGAATCTCGTCGCCGAGGCGCGGTGGCATCGGCGGCGTCTGGATCGGCGTGGCGGCGGCTTTAGGATTTTGCATCGTGTTTTGCCTTCAGTTGCAATCAATCGAGCCGCAGTCGCGATTCGGCGTGCGCATACAGCGGACGCCACAGCAGTCGATTGAACAGGGTCACGAACAGGGACATCACCGCGATGCCCAGGATGATTTTCGGATAGTCGCCAGCCTCGGTGTTTTGCGCAATGTATGCGCCGAGGCCGTGCGCCGCGACGCGCGTATGGCCCCACTCGACGAACTCGGCGACGATGCTCGCATTCCAGGCGCCGCCCGACGCCGTGATCGCGCCCGTGATGTAGTACGGGAAGACGCCCGGCAGCATTGCCTGGCGCCACCACTGCCAGCCGCGAATGCGGAAATTCTTCGCCGCCTCGCGGTAGTCGTTCGGATAGGCGCTCGCCCCCGCGATCACGTTGAACAGGATATACCACTGCGTACCGAGCACGATCAGCGGCGACAGCCAGATATCCGGGTTCAGACGCCAGCGCACGATCGCGATCACGAAGACCGGGAATAGCAGGTTCGCCGGAAACGCGGCGAGAAACTGCGCGAGCGGCTGGATCTTTTCCGCAAGCCTCGGACGCAGGCCGATCAGCACGCCAAGCGGCACCCAGATCACCGACGCGATCGCGATCAGTACGATCACGCGCAGCAGCGTAATGAGCCCGAGCACGAGTACATGGCCGATCTCGTCGAGCGTCACGCCGGTGCGCACGTACGCGATCACGCGATACAGCACGTACACGGTAACCAGCAGCACGACGATCGACCAGACGAGATCGCCGATACGCCGCGTCGTGCCGCTTTGCACGGCCGGAAAACGCACCGCCCCGACCGACGACAGCCGCAGCGGAATGCGCGCCGCGCGTGCGAAACACCAGCCGAGCGGCACGAGCAGCCGATGGATAAGGCGCGTGCGGCGAATCAGGTCGAGCAGCCACGACTCGGGCGCATTGCCCGAGCTCGTGTTCTCCATGCGGAATTTGTCGGCCCACGCGACGAGCGGGCGGAACAGCAACTGGTCGTAAAGCAGGATGACGATGGTCATCGTCAGGATCACCCAGCCGATCGCGTGCAGGTTCTGCTCGGCGATCGCCTGCGCGAGATAGGCGCCGATGCCCGGCAGGGTAATCGTATGATTGCCGACCGTAATCGCTTCCGAGGCGACCACGAAAAACCAGCCGCCCGACATCGACATCATCATGTTCCAGACGAGGCCCGGCATCGAGAACGGCACCTCGAGCTTCCAGAAGCGCTGCCATGACGTGAGGTGAAAGCCGCGCGAGACTTCGTCCAGATCGCGCGGCACCGTGCGCAGCGACTGGTAGAAGCTGAACGTCATGTTCCACGCCTGGCTCGTGAAGATCGCGAAGATCGCCGCCAGTTCCGCGCCGAGCACGCGCGACGGCACGAGCGCGAGGAAGAACGTCACCGTAAACGAGATGTAGCCGAGCACCGGCACCGACTGCAGGATGTCGAGAATCGGCACGAGCACCTGCCCCGCCCGCCGGCTTTTCGCGGCAAGCGTGCCGTACACGAGCGTGAACACGAGCGACGCGGCCATCGCCGCGAGCATGCGTAGCGTGGTGCGCATCGCATATTCGGGCAGGTGTGCCGGATTGAGCGAGATGGCCTGCGTCTTCAGCGTCGAGATCGGCGCCATCGTCTCGTGAAAGCCGATCGCGGCCATCGCGATCGCGCAGATGATGAGCGGAAACGCGACGAAGTCCCAGCGGTTCGGCAACACGCGCCACGCCGATGCGTTGGCGGTGCGATTGAGGTTGAAGCTGAAGAGATCCATCAGGCCCCCTTGCCGCTCTCGGCGTGGATTGCGGTTCGGGTGATGCCTCGGGTCGTGCCTCGCGGCATGCAGTGGGGCGCGGCACAGCGGCGCGCGAATCGGTCCGGAAAGCTGAAATCAGGCATGGCAAAACGCGTGAGCGCGGTGGTCGTTGGCGTCGGGCGCGGCCCCGGACTGGCGAGGGCTCGCGAGCTTTCCCTATTTTGGACGGCACGACAGTACTACAACCAGCATGACAGGCACAACCATCGCCATGGCTTAGCCTGCGCGCGGCGCGCGGCGCTTCGCGAAACCGTCGCGCGCAAGCCACAGCGGCGTGCGGCCATGCGCACATCCTCTATTCAGAAACTGAGGCTGCAAGCCGATAAGGATCATGCAAGGCGAAGCGCGAGACCCGTGACGACAAATAACGGACTCGCGCGCCGCCGCGCGGCGGTTAAAATCGGGGAGCGGCCCGGTGGCGCACGGCCCGCGGATCTGGCCGGATCCGGCGAGCCGCGCGGCACACGACGAAGGAAAGCGGCCCGGTGCCGGCGCGTCGCAGCGCATGACCTTGCCGCATGAAACACTCAGACGGATCAGAGGGTCGATGAAACGGACAACCTTGCGCCAGGCGGTCGGGCCGGCCAGTTTCGTACTGGTCGCGCTCGTTTGCTGGTTTCTGTCCGGCCTCGTCGCCGATCGCATGGTCCAGCAGGAACTGGACGCGGCATTGCGCCAGCAGCGCCAGATGTCGTCGTCGATCGTCTACAACATGGCGGAGGTGATCGCAAGCGACCTCGCGATGTCTCGCGCGATTCCCGCGACCATGGCCGAGCTCGGCGTGATCCAGCAGGCGCTGTCGCATGCGGGCAATTACACCGCGCCCGGTATCGACGCGGAACCCGCGCATCGCAACGAACTGCTCGCCGCGCGTGAACTTGCCGCAGTCAACAATTTTCTGCATGACGCGCAGGGCTTTTCCGGACTCGACGTCATCTGGCTCGTCAATGCGAACGGGCTTTGCGTCGCGGCGAGCAATGCGCAAAGTCCGCAATCGTTCATCGGACTCGACATGCGTTCGCGCAGCTATCTGACGAACGCGCTGCTCGGTGCTTTCGGCGAAGCGTATGGCGTCGGGCGCCGGAGCGGCGAGCCGGGCATCTTCATCTCGGCGCCGGTCTACGACGACGGGCTGCTGGTCGGCGCGATCGTCGCGAAGGTCGGCATCGCGCGCTTGCGCCACTGGGTCGCGCACGCGGGCACGTTCGTCACCGACGAAAATGGTGTGATCATCATGGCGCATAACGCGACACTCGAAGGCGAAGCGATGCCGAATTCGCGCGTCACGCAGATGTCGGCCGCCGAGCGGATCAGCACGTATCGTCGAGAAACGTTTCCGGCCGTGCAGATCCAGCCGGTCGCGCGCCAGGTGCGGCGCGCGGCGCCCTGGGTGCCCGACGAGGTCGCCGCGCAGCTGTTCGACATGCCGGGCCACGCCACCCCGACGCTCTATCAGTCGCGCAGCGGGCTGAACTCCGGGCTCTCCGCGCATCTGGTCGATCCGCTCGGCGCCTGGAGCGAACTGCTGCGCAATCACAAGCGCGACCACATGCTCGTGTTTCTGACGCTGGCGGGCACCGTATCGCTCGCCTGGGTGATCACCGTGTCGTATCTGCGCGAGCGCCGCCACCATCGCGCGACGCGCGATCTCGCCGAACAGCTGCAGGCGGCCAATACGCTGCTGTCCGCCGAAGCGCGCCACGACGCGCTGACCGGCGCGCTGTCGCGCCGCTACTTCCTCGACCTGCTGCGCCACGAAATCGATCGCGCGCGTGCGACAGGCGAACCGCTATGCATGGCAATCGCCGATCTCGATCACTTCAAGCAGATCAACGACCGCTTCGGCCACGCGACCGGCGACCGTGCACTCGAGCATTTCGTCGACACCTGCCGCACTGCGTTGCGCGGCAGCGATGCGATCGGGCGCCTGGGCGGCGAGGAGTTCGGCATCCTGCTGCCGTCCACGACGTTGAGCGCGGGGCTCGCCGTCGTCGAGCGGCTACGCATCGGCCTGAAGGCCACGCCATGCGCGAAGCTGCCGGCTACCGCCGGTTTGAGCGTGAGCATCGGCATTACCGAGCTGTCGCCGGAAGATGCGCCGGAGCGCATCGTGAGCCGCGCCGATCTCGCGCTCTATGCGGCGAAGTCGGGCGGGCGCGATCGCAGCGAAGCGGTGCCGCCCGACGACACGGCGCCGCCTGCGCGCACGCCGGCGACCGCCCTTTAAGCCGCGTGCTTCCGCCGTCTCGTGCCGGAACGCCGCGGGGCGCTGCCACGCGCCAACGTACGCTAACCGCTATCGGCGCGGGAGCGGCGCGGTATCATCGGTCCAAGGCTTACATCCGAAGATAGCAAGCGCATGCAGCGACTGCTGCCGTCGCTGATACCCGTTTGCTATCGGCTGGCTACTTCGCCTGTCGTCACCGAATAGTTACCGCCGCTTAACCGGGAGGCTCGCATGAAGGGAAATCTGGTGATCGTCTGCCGCGATCAGGATGCTGACGCGTTCGACCATCTACTCGCCGAATATGGCGCATTTCAGACGCGGCTGTCGTCAACAGCCTGGTATCTGAAACTCGATGCAACGCCTGAAACCCTGCAGGAGGAAATTCTCGCGCGCCTCGGCAAATACACAACGCACTACATTTTCGAAGCGGAGACGGTGACGTGGAACACCGTCGATAGCGAAGCGGCCGCCGCGCTCAATACGCTTTTCACCGAATAACACGCCTCGCATCGCGGCCGCCGGCGAATCGGCCGCCGTGGCCGCCGCCGTAACGGTCAGCGCGGCTGCGACACGTTTCACGCGGCATGCACCGGTCGCGAAACGCATAACGCAGCGGCCCGCGCCGCGCGCCGCGATGCACCACCACCCTGCCCGCACTACCAGACGCTTTCCGACGCCGACGTTGCGCGCGACACGGCTTCGAGCGGGAACGTCATCTGCACACGCAAGCCGCGTCCGTCGTGATTGCCGATCTCCCATGTACCGCCCGCACGCCGCACGAGCCGCTCGACGATTGCGAGACCGAGACCGCTATGGCCATTGCCGCCGCGCGCCGGATCGAGCCGCACGAATGGCCGCGCCGCGTTGATCAGGTCTTGCGCGGCGATGCCGGTGCCGTTGTCGCTGATCGACAGCACATAGCCGTCCGCTGCGCGCGACGTCGCGACGACCACCGGCGGCGCGCCATAAGCATGCGCGTTGTCGAGCAGGTTGGACAGGATGCGATCGAGCGTCGCGGCCGGCAGCCTGAAGCCCGGCCCCGCATGCAGATCCGTCTGCACGGCGCTCGAGCCCGGCGCGACCGCGCGATAACTGCGCACGACGCGTTCGCATTGCTCGTCCACTTCGACGGGCTCGCTGCGGTCCGCGCCATCGTGCGCGAACACGAGGAACTGATCGACGATATGCGTCATCGAGTCGACGTCGCGCACGACCCCGTCGCGCATCTTCGGCTCTTCCATCATCTCGGCGCGTAGGCGCAATCGCGCAAGCGGCGTCTTCAGATCGTGCGCGACACCGGCGAGCATGACCGCGCGATCGTTCTCGGTGCGCGCGACCTCCTGCACCATCTGATTGAAGCCATGCGTGAGCTGCCGCAACTCGCGCGGCCCGCGTTCGCGCACGGGCGGCACCGGCAGGCCACGGCCGAAGCGCGCGACCGCCTGGGCAAGCGAACGCAGCGGCTGCTGCAGTTGCCACGCGGCAAACAGCGCGGCCATCACGCCGGCCGAGAAGATCACGGTAAGCCACAGCACCATGCGGTCGAGCGACCGCGGCGGCCGCAACGGCTGCACGGGAACGACGATCCAGCTGCGATCCGTCGCGGTCTTCACCCAAAGCGTAGGAGGCTTGCCCGGCAAGCCGATGCGCACCTGCGTCGAATCGGGCATGCGGTCGCGCACATCGTCGACAAAGCGGTCAAGCGGCACCGGCAACGACTTGTTGTCGGGCGGCACATCGGGGCTCGACGGATCGACGAGGCGCACGCGCGACGGCAGCGGCTGGTCCGGCGTGCGCGCGACGTGCTGACGCACGGCGTCGACGAGGAACGCGGCTTCTTCGACCGCATAGCGTGTTTGCAGATTGCTGCGCTCGAGGCGGATCAACGCGTACCACGCGAAATGCGACAGCAGCAGCACCCCGACGACGAGTACCGCAAGCCTGCCGAACAGCGAATCAATGGGACGCCGCATGTTGCTCGCCGTCCGGCACGAAAACGTAACCGCGCCCGCGCACCGTCTGGATGAAACGGGGCACCGACGGGTCCGTCTCGAGGATACGGCGCAGGCGCCACACCTGAACGTCGATGCCGCGGTCTGTGCCGTCGTATTCGGGACCATGCAGCAGTTCGAGCAGGCGTTCGCGCGTGAGCGTACGCATTGGATGATTGACGAAGATCTTCAGTAGCGCGAACTCGCTGCCCGACAGCGTGAGCGGCTTGCCCTCGAGACTGAGCGTGCGCGACTGGAAATCGAGCGTGAAGCGGCCGAACGAAAACGGCTCGCGCTGCTCGGGCGCCGCCGCCGACGGCATCGTGCGCCGCCGGCGCAACACCGCCTGCACGCGCGCGAGCAGTTCGCGCGGATTGAACGGCTTGCCGAGATAGTCGTCCGCGCCGAGTTCGAGGCCGACGATGCGGTCCACGTCGTCCGCGCGCGCAGTGAGCATGATGACCGGAATGTCGTCGCCCGACGCGCGCAGCTTGCGCAGCGCCGTGAGCCCGTCGACACCCGGCATCATCAGGTCGAGCACGATCAGATCGGGACGCTCGCGTTCGAGCCGGCGCTCCAGCGATCCGGCATCGTGAAGCACCGAGACTTCGATGCCCTGGCGCGCCAGATAGTCGCGCAGGAGATCGCGGAGTTCGACGTCGTCGTCGACGACAAGGATTTGAGTAGCCATGGATCGAAGTTTAACGCGCACCCGGAGCCAGGCCGCTGTTACTGACCCCGAAAAGGGTTACGGGGTGTTACGGCGAAAGGCGCGAGTAATGTCGCGTAACAGCGCGAATCGTCTGCGTAACACGGCGTGAGTGCGGCGCCTCTACGCTGTGCATTACCGAATGCGGACCCGACACGTCGTGAAGGCCGCTCGTCGGATGTCACCTGGGAGCACTTTAATGTCCAAAAACACTTCTCGTTTTCTCGCTATCGCAGCTGCTTCGCTTTCGATCGGCATCGGCGCCGCATATGCGGCCCAGCCTTCGGGCATGGGCGGCATGGGCCACGGCGGCCCCGGCGGCTGGCATAACCACTTCATGCAGGAAATCAACAAGCTGCATGGTCAACTGAACCTCAATGCGGATCAGGAAAAGCTCTGGCAAAGCGCGCTCGACACGATGAAACAGAATCGTGAAGCGATGCGCGCGAACCACAAGCAGATGCGCGATCAGTTCAAGTCGATGCAGCAACAACCGATTCTCGATCTGAACGCGATGCACGCCGCGCATGAGAAAATCGCGCAGCAGGACGCGCAACTGCGCGAGCAGACTTCGGCTGCATGGCTCAACTTCTACAACAGCCTCAACGACCAGCAGAAAACCACGGTCAGCACCGCGCTCAAGCAGCACTTCGCGAAGATGGAACAGCGCCACGAAAAGATGCGCGAGCGCTGGCAGCATCACGGCGACGCGCCTGCGTCGGCCGCCAAGCCTTAAGACGAAGTTGCAGTCGCGCTACCGCGGCGGTTCCCGCTGCCGCGGCATCGAAAACGCGTCACGGCATTGCTTTGCCGGGACGCGTTTTTCGTTGTCCGATCGGTCCGGCGAGACCTCTGCGTGCTCCTTCCAGCGTCTCTTCGCATTGCACGTTCATTGCACGTCCATTGCACCGTGCAAACCGCCTGTTTGTCCTTAAGCGCTTGACCGGCTGGCGCGACACGCCGCTTCGGGTAAAATACCGCCCTTTTGCGCGACCTTCCGGCCCGTGACGTTGACTGCGGCGATACGGGCAACAAGGTGGATACACGGCGAATACATCGTGAGGCGCGCCATTTTTGACAGCCTAGAATAGCGTCGCCGACGCCTGCGGGACCGCTGCGGACTCGACGTTCGCGGCGACGTTTGCTGCGACGTTCGCGGGCAAGAGAACGCCGCGGTGGGCGGCACGGCAATGAAGGACAGGCCAATCATCGACGATCGGCGACAGGAGAAACATGAAGAAGCTCGCATTGTGCGCGGCATTCGCCGCCCTCGCGACGGGCGCAACGGCGAACGAACGTAGCAGGCTCGGCGAAGACGTTGCGGCGAACCCGCACCAGAACGACGCCGCGCTGAAAACGATGGTCGACCACGCGGTATCGGCCTCGCGCAAGGAAGGCGCGTCGGCACGCCCGGCCAGGCCGTATTTCGACACCGATCTGCGGCCGACCCGATAAGCGAAGGACCCCGCAAAGGACAGGCGAGTGTCGGCTGCCGCACATTCGCTCGGGCAGGCCCGAATGGGCCAGACAAAGGGCCTGATAATACAGTCGGGGAAAGCGTCGAAATGAGCGCCCGACCAAACGCCCTTAAGGGCCCTTAAGGACACACTATGTTTCTGCAAGGTTACGGCCCGCTGATCCTCTCGGGCACGTTCCAGACCGTCAAGCTTGCCGTGCTGTCGCTCGTGCTGGCATTCGTGCTGGGGCTTCTTGGCGCGGCCGCGAAGCTGTCGAGGAACCGGCTTTCGCATGGCATCGGGACGGTCTACACGACACTGATTCGCGGCGTGCCCGACCTCGTGCTGATGCTGCTGCTGTTCTACAGCATCCAGATCTGGCTCAACAATCTGACTGACGCGCTCGGCTGGGATCAGATCGACATCGATCCGTTCGTCGCCGGCGTCGCGGTGCTCGGCTTCATCTACGGCGCGTACTTCACCGAAACGTTCCGCGGCGCGTTCCTCGCGGTGCCGCGCGGCCAGCTCGAGGCCGGCGCGGCGTACGGCATGACCGGATGGCAGGTGTTCACACGCGTCATGTTCCCGCAGATGATGCGCTTCGCATTGCCCGGCATCGGCAACAACTGGCAGGTCATGGTGAAGGCGACGGCGCTTGTTTCGATTATCGGTCTCGCGGACGTCGTTAAGGCCTCGCAGGACGCCGGCAAGGGCACGCTGCGGTTCTTCTTCTTCACGCTGCTGGCCGGCGCAATCTATCTGCTGATCACCACCGTCTCGAACTTCGTGCTGATGTACCTCGAAAAACGCTACTCGACCGGCGTCCGAAAGGCGGAACTATGATCGAGCTGATCCAGGAGTACTGGCGCAATTATCTGTACACCGACGGCTACCGTTTTACCGGTGTCGCCATCACGCTATGGCTGCTCGTCGTGTCGATCGGACTCGGCTTCTGCCTGTCGGTGCCGCTCGCGGTCGCGCGCGTATCGAAGAAGAAGTGGCTCGCGGGCGCGGTGTGGCTCTATACGTATGTGTTCCGCGGCACGCCGTTGTATGTGCAACTGCTGCTTTGCTACACGGGCCTCTACAGTCTCGAAGTGATCCGCGCGAACGAACTCACTAACGCGTTCTTCCGCGAGGGCATGAACTGCACCCTGCTCGCCTTCACGCTAAACACCTGCGCCTACACCACCGAGATTTTCGCCGGCGCGATCAAGGCGACGCCCTACGGCGAAATCGAAGCCGCGCGTGCCTACGGGATGTCGCAATTCACGCTCTATCGCCGCGTGATCCTGCCGTCGGCATTGCGCCGCGCGCTGCCCTACTACAGCAATGAAGTGATCCTGATGCTGCATGCGACCACCGTCGCGTTCACCGCCACCGTGCCCGACATCCTGAAGATCGCACGCGACGTGAATTCGGCGACATACCGCTCGTTCGATGCGTTCGGTATTGCGGCGCTTCTTTACCTGTGCATCTCGTTCGCGCTCGTCTGGCTGTTCCGCCGTGCCGAGCGACGCTGGCTCGCCTATCTGCGCCCGCAGGGCAAATAACGGCCGCGCTGCGACCGCGCTGCAGCCGACCCCAAGGATTCCAATGAACACCCTGTCTCCCATGCTTTTCGTCGACAACCTGCATAAGAAGTACGGCGATAACGAAGTGCTCAAGGGCGTGACGCTGAAGGCCAAACGCGGCGACGTCATCAGCGTGATCGGCTCGTCCGGTTCGGGCAAAAGCACGATGCTCCGCTGCATCAATTTTCTCGAACAGCCGAACGCGGGCCGCATTTTCGTCGACGGCGAAGAGGTCCGTACCGCGCAAGACAAAGCGGGCGCGTTGCGCGTCGTCGACCACAAGCAGCTGCAGCGCATGCGCACGCGGCTCTCGATGGTGTTCCAGCACTTCAACCTGTGGACCCACATGACGGTGCTCGAAAACATCATCGAAGCGCCGCTGCATGTGCTGGGCCTGTCGCGCAAGGAAGCCGAAGACCGCGCACGCACGTATCTCGAGAAAGTCGGCCTCGCGCCGCGCGTCGAGAAGCAATATCCGTCGCACCTGTCGGGCGGCCAGCAGCAGCGCGTCGCGATCGCCCGCGCGCTGACGATGCACCCGGACGTCATGCTGTTCGACGAACCGACCTCGGCACTCGATCCCGAGCTCGTCGGCGAAGTGCTGAAGGTCATGCAGACGCTCGCCGAAGAAGGCCGCACGATGATCGTCGTCACGCATGAAATGGCATTCGCGCGCAACGTGTCGAATCACGTAATATTCCTGCATCAGGGACGCGTCGAGGAAGAAGGCCACCCTTCCGAAGTGTTTGGGAATACGAGGAGCGACCGCCTTAAACAGTTTCTCGCAGGCAGCCTCAAATAAAATCCTGATTGCATGCGACCCGGCATGTAGTCGATGTAGTATTACAAGGCGCTTACGCGCCTTTTTTATTGCCCGAAAGCCGTGCTGCAAGGGGCTCACAAAGCTTCGTCATCCCAACATATGCACGCTTTTATGCGCTGCAGCCGCTTACTCCCGACGATTTTCAACGTCAATAGTGGCAATCCTTGACCTCTCCCTTACGAAAGCGTGATTCCCTTTATCGATAAGGATTTAAGCGCCTTTTCGGGCTCGATTCGACGTCGTCCGGTCACACTGGTATTGCAATTTGGCGACATCTCTACCGCGAGCTTCTAATTTATTCCCCACGTCCGGGTATTTTTGCTAAATTAGTAACCAAAGTAGCAAAACAAAGTTCATTAAAAGTAGTTTCACTTCAAAAACGCACAGGACATAACACACAGGAGACATCGGCCGGCGAGGCTCGGAAACGGCGCTTGAACAGCCGCAACAAGGCTGCGCGTCAGGAGACACCGATCGCTTCCCCACTCAGGCCCGTGTCTTACTGCATAAAGGTTTCCTGTCCGGCGCTGCTGGCGTCCGGATACCACTCGCAGTACTGGTTTTACTTTTTGACAGGGTATGGAGGAGAAGATGAAGAAAGCTTTGCTCGCCGCATCGCTGCTGTCCATCGGCGTTGCTGCGCATGCACAGAGCAGCGTGACGCTGTACGGGCGTCTGGACGCTGGTCTCGAAGCCATGTGGGGCGTGCCGACCGGCTCCAATGCCGCCGGCCAGGCAACCAACAGCACGCACCGCTTTCGCGCGGAAAGCGGCGACTGGGGTACCAGCCTCTGGGGTTTGAAGGGCGCTGAAGACCTCGGTGCCGGCTACAAGGCCGTGTTCCAGTTGGAAGGCTCCTTCAACACGATGACGGGCCAAGGCCCTGGCGGCGGCGGTCTCTTCAATCGCTGGGCGACCGTCGGTGTCGCAAGCAACCAGTTCGGTACCTTCCTCCTCGGCCGCGAACTGTTCATCGCCAACGGCGTGTGGGACTTCGACCCGTTCGGTCAGTCGAACTGGTCGTCGGCGTCGCTGGTGCGGGGCCGCAACTGGCCGCAATCGAGCAACAACATTTCGTACCAGTCGCCGAAGATCGCGGGCTTTGACTTCTACGGTCAGTACGCGCTGTCGAACGCAACGAACTGGAACGGTAACGGGTCGACCCCGCAAGGCCGTGAAGGTGGTGCTCAGATCACCTACACGTCGTCGCTGTTCCAGGTTCGCGGTATCTATGACGAAATCCGCAACCCCGGCAACGGTATGCTCGGCGGCGCGTATAACGCGCTCAACGGCGGCACGGTCAATCCGGACAACAGCAACGGCAACGGTGTGTACGGCTACTCGCGCGAGTACACGGCTGCTGTGAACGTGTTCCTCGGCCAGTTCAAGATCCAGGCCGCTTATCAGGCTATCCGTTCGTCGGGCATGACGAACGTGCTGCCGGGCCAGCCGACCACGCTCGACCACGAATGGGGCGGCGTGACGTGGCAAGCCACGCCGGCGGCTGCTCTGATCGCCGCGGTGTACCACGTGAACGGCAACAACGGCGCGGGCAATGCGACGATCTACACGGTTGGCGGTTCGTACAACCTGTCGAAGCGCACGCTGCTCGATATCCAGGTCGCTACCGTGCAGAACAGCTCGACGGCGAACTATGGCCTGAACGCGAACAACTTCGGCAATGCGGCTGCGACGGACAACCCGCTCGTCGGCCACAGCCAGTCGGGCGTGTACGCAGGTATCCAGCACTCGTTCTGATCGAACGTTGCGAGTACAAAAGATGTAGCTAGAGAACAGTTTTCACGCTGCTGCGAGAGGCGCGTATCGGTGCGATGTCCGAAAGGGTGTCGCACCGTTTTTTCTTTGGTCTCGCATCTGGGAGTGCAGACGGATTTGCGCTCATGCATCGAGGTGCACCGGAAAGCACCAGGGCGCACGAAGATGCTCCGGGGCGCATGGAGCGGGGAACTGCGCGGAGCACTGCGCGGGGCACTGCGCGGCACACGCATTGCGCGTGCACCGTTGTGGCACAGCCGGACGAGCCGGCTTAAACCGCCGCTTCGTTCTCTTCGCCCGTGCGAATGCGGATCACGCGCTCGACATCGGCGACAAAGATCTTGCCGTCGCCGATCTTGCCCGTGCGCGCCGCACCGATGATCGCATCGATAACCTGATCGGTCTGATCGTTCGCGACCACCACTTCGATTTTCACCTTCGGCAGGAAGTCGACGACGTATTCGGCACCGCGATACAGCTCGGTATGCCCTTTCTGGCGTCCGAAACCCTTTACTTCCGTGACGGTGAGCCCCGTCAGCCCTACTTCCGCGAGCGCCTCACGCACTTCGTCGAGTTTGAACGGTTTGATGATTGCGGTGATGCGTTTCATAGCGAGCCTCGTGTGGGTTCGAAGATAACAGGATGCCGGATTGTTTTTTGATTCTACGCTGCGCCGGACACATTGCCAGCGCGGTGGCGCGCATTCGCGCTCGCGCGGGCAAGCTCGAACAAGCCTGAAACAGGCTTACGCAAGCGGCTCCGTATAGCGCGATGTGATCGGATAGCGCCAGTCGCGGCCAAACGCGCGATGCGTGACACGAATGCCGATCGGCGCCTGACGCCGCTTGTATTCGTTGATCTTGATCAAACGCGTCACGCGCTTCACGTCTTCCGGTGAAAAGCCCGCCGCGACGATTTCCGCAAGCGAGCGGTCTTCTTCCATGAACATCCGCATGATCGCGTCGAGCGTGTCGTACGGCGGCAGGCTGTCCTGGTCGGTCTGGTTGTCGCGCAGCTCGGCAGAAGGCGCGCGCGTCAGGATGCGCTCGGGAATGATGTCCCGCTTCGTGTACGCCGTCGCGGCGTTCCGGTAGTGGCACAGCCGGTAGACCAGCGTTTTCGCGATGTCCTTGATCACGGCGAAGCCGCCCGCCATATCGCCGTAAGTCGGATCGTAGCCATGTCGTTCTGTGAGCCAAGGAGTTGGTAGAATGTTTTGTCTTCCTAAGACCGCTTGGCCTCCGACTTGTGCCGCGAATGCGCGCCTGGATGTTTTCCTCGGTCGCGTCTTCGGCGCGGCCCGCGAATTCGCCGGCAAGCGATGCGCGGAACGCATCGAACATCGGCGCGATCGCGATTTCGTCGTAGCGCACGCCGACGCGCCGCGCCATATCGGCCGCGTCCGTCGTCGAAATGTCGGCGGTGTAGCGCGACGGCATCATCACCGCGCGCACGCGCTCGGGTCCCAGCGCATCGCATGCGACGGCCAGCACGAGCGCGGAATCCACGCCGCCCGACAGGCCGATGATCGCCCCCGGAAATCCATTCTTGTTGATGTAATCGCGCACGCCGAGCACGAGCGCCGCATAAACCTGCGCTTCGATCGAAGTCTCCGGTGCGACCGTCGTCGCGACCGGCTGCGCGCCGTCGAACTCGACGATCGCATGGCCTGCGGTGAATTGCGGCATCTTCGCGACGACCTCACCGCGCGCATCGAGCACGAACGAGCCGCCGTCGAACACGAGTTCATCCTGTCCGCCGACCATGTTCACGTAGACCATCGGCAGCCCGGTCTCGCGAATCCGCGCGCGCAGGATATCGATGCGCACCGCTTCCTTGTTCATGTGATACGGCGACCCGTTCGGCACGAGCAGCACCTGCGCGCCGGCCGCTTTCGCCAGCTGCGCCGCCGACGCGTGCCAGACGTCCTCGCAGATCACGACGCCGTACTTCACGCCGTCGAGCTCGAACACGAACGGCTGCGGATCGGACGCGAAATAGCGCTTCTCGTCGAATACTTCGGTGTTCGGCAGATCCTGCTTCAGATAGGTGCCGGCCACCGCGCCATCGACGATCAGCGACGCTGCGTTGTAGGTGTCGACTGGCGGCAGCCCACGCTCGATCGGCGCGTTTGCATTACCATGGCCGTTCGCCACATCGCGATACGGATGGCCGACCACCACGTGGAGGCCGGTCAAAGGCTGCAGTTCGCGCGCAAGATCGGCGAGCGCCGCGGCGCTGGCCGCATAGAACGCGGGCCGCAGCAGCAGGTCTTCGGGCGGGTAGCCGGACAACGCGAGTTCGGGTGCGATCAGCAGCTTCGCACCATCGCTGTGCGCGGCGCGGGCCGCGGCCACGATCTTCGCGACGTTGCCGGCGAAATCGCCGACGGTGACATTGAGTTGGGCTAGAGCGATGCGAGTCGTCATTTGATAAACACACGGCGCGGCGCGTGTGCAGCGCGCCAGATCGGATCGGGAACGGTCATTCAGATTGAATCAGGAACGTTTTGATTATCTCACGGGCATTCTGGCGTCGCCGTCCGAAGTGGACGCCGCCGAATGGAATGCGCTGCTCGCAGGCCAGGCTCAGCCGACGCCGTTCTTGCGTCACGAGTTTCTGAGCGCGCTCCACGCCACCCGCTGCGCGGTGCCCGACACCGGCTGGGCGCCGCAATTCGTGACGCTGACCGACCCGCGCACGGGCCGGCTCGCGGCCGCGGCGCCGGTCTACCTGAAGGGCCATTCGTACGGCGAGTACGTGTTCGACTGGGCATGGGCCGACGCCTACAAACGCAACGGCCTCGCGTACTACCCGAAGCTGTTGTGCGCGGTACCGTTCACGCCGGTGCAAGGCACGCGCCTCATGGCCACCGACGCACGCGCGCTGCGCCATCTCGCGGCCACGCTCGTCGCGTTCGCCGAGCAGGCCGACGTGTCTTCGCTGCATGTGCTGTTTCCGACCGACGCCGAAGCGCAGGCGCTGACCGAACTCGGCATGATGCAGCGTGAGGGCGTGCAATTCCACTGGCTCAACGACGGCTATCGCGACTTCGACGAATTCCTGTCGACGCTCGAGCAGAAGAAACGTAAGAACATCCGCGCGGAGCGGCGCAAGGTGCGCGAAGCGGGCGTGACGATGCGGCGCCGGGTCGGCAAGGATATTTCGGACGCGGACTGGCGCTTCTTCAGCAAGTGCTATCGGCAAACGTACCGCGAGCACTTCTCGAGCCCTTATCTGAACCTCGACTTCTTCCGCACGATCGGCGAATCGATGCCCGAGAATCTGATGATGGTGATCGCCGAAGCGGACGGCAAGCCGATCGCGAGTTCGCTCGTCGTGTTCCAGCGCGACACGACGGCGAACGGCACGGGCGGCACGCTCTACGGCCGCTACTGGGGCGCGGTCGAACACGTGCCGTGCCTGCACTTCGAGACGGCGTACTATCAGCCGCTCGAATTCTGCATCGAGCAGAAGCTCGCGGTGTTCGAAGGCGGCGCGCAGGGCGAGCACAAGATGGCGCGCGGCTTCATGCCGACTGTCACGCGTTCGACACATTGGCTCGCGCACCCTGCATTTTCCGATGCGGTCGCGCATTTTCTCGACAACGAGACCAATCACATCCACGCGTACGTCGACGAACTGCGCGAGCACAATCCGTTCAAGAGCTAGCACGCCAGCATGACGCGCACGACGCCGTGGTTTCTCTATCTGATCGAATGCGACGACGGCAGCGTCTACACGGGCATTGCGACCGACGTCGCCGCACGCTTCGACAAGCACTGCAACGGCACGGGCGCGCGCTACACGCGTTCGCGCAAACCCGTGCGTCTACTGGCGTCGTTCGAACTCGCGGACCGCGCTAGCGCATCGCGTGCCGAATACTGGGTCAAACGCTTGACGCCGACGGGAAAGCGCGCCCTGGCGGCCGGCGCGCGCACACTCGACTCGGTGCTGCCCGCGCGGTCCGCCGAGGACGCCGAAGCGCAAGCGGACGCATAGCTGCCGCCGGCCGGCCCCGACTGGCGCCGACCGGCAGCGGACGAAGCCGGCGCTGCGCAATCGCCTAGCCGACGCTCACCTCGATACGCCGCGGCTTCGCCTCGTCGCGCCGCGGAATCGTCAGCTTCAGCACACCGTCCTTCAGGTTAGCTTCGATCTTCGACGTATCGAAGTCGTCGCTGACCGTGAAGCGCCGTGCGAAATACGGCGCGCGCACTTCCGCATGCGTGAGACGAAGGTTCGCGGGCGTCGGCACCGAGGATTCGGCCTCGATCACGAGGTTGCCGTCGTGTACGCGGATATCGAGCCTGTCCTTCGATACGCCCGGCAAGTCCGCCCACAGCGTCACCGCACGGTTGTCTTCGACGATATCGACCGCCGGCGTGATGGTCGTGCGGCGCGCCTCCTTGTCCTCGCGCCCCGACGCGGCCGCACCGGTAACCGCAGCGTCGCGGCCTGCGGCCTGTTCAGCGCCTTGCCCCGGCGCAATCAGATTCGTGTCGCTCATGATTTCACCTCGCTGGTTATTGAACGGTAATCGCCCGCGGCTTCGACGCTTCGCGCTTGCCGACCGAGATCAGCAGGCAGCCGTCGGCGTAGCGCGCCTGCACCTTGTCCGGATCCGCATACTGCGGCAATTCGACGGCGCGCCGGAAGTTGCCGCTAAAGCGCTCCTGCGCATAGCGCCGCACGTTGTCGCCGGCTTCCGGCTGGGGCGACGCACGCACGCCCGAGATCGTCAGAAGCCCCTTGTCGATCGATATGTCGAGCGTGGCCGGATCGATGCCGGGCGCGAACGCGACGATCTCGATCGAATCGTCGGTCGTGCCGATATTGATGCCCGGAAATGCGCCGTAACGGCTGCTGCGGATGCTGGAAGGGAAACCGCCGAAGAGGCTCGACATCTGCCGCTGCAGACGGTCCAGTTCTCCGAACAGGTCGCTGGCAAAGTAAAGGTCACTCATGATCGCTTTCTCCTCTAGCGGCAAGGAGACGAACGGGCATGCGCCTCAGTTCGTTTGCCGAAGCCGCTGACAAACAAAGTAGAAACGGATTGCCCGCAGGAGGCGGGCGGCTTGCCTGAGCGATTTCAAGATAGAAGCGGTATCGACGATTTCAAGAGGCGGATTGCGTGCGATGCGCAACGCCGCGGTCGCAAAAAAACCGCGCGGCCCTTTGCGAGCACGCGCGGCTTTTTAACCGGACCGGAAACGGTCACGCAGACATTTTTGCTACGACTTTTTGTAGTTCGCGACGCCGTCGGTGATTTCCTTGTGCGCGGCTTCGATGCCGGCCCACCCTTCGACCTTGACCCATTTGCCCTTCTCAAGCGCCTTGTAGTTCTCGAAGAAGTGCTTGATCTGATCTTTCAGATAGCCGGGCACGTCGTCGATCGATTTCATATGCGCGGTCATCGGGCAGATCTTGTCTTGCGCCACGGCGACGAGCTTCGCATCGACGCCCGATTCGTCTGTCATTTGCAGCATGCCGAGCGCGCGGCAGCGCACGACCGAGCCAGCCAGCAGCGGATACGGCGTGACGACGAGCACGTCGACCGGGTCGCCGTCGCCAGACAGCGTCTGCGGAATGAAGCCGTAATTAGCCGGATAGCGCATGCCGGTGCCGATAAAGCGGTCGACGACGAGCAGACCCAGATCCTTGTCGGCCTCGTACTTCACCGGCTCGCTTTGCGCGGGAATTTCGATGATGACGTTGAAATCTTGCGGCAGATCCTTGCCGGGCGGGACAGTGTTGAAGCTCATGGCGCTCTCTGATGATGATGAAACGGGGACATTGACACGGACCATGCGACGACGCTTGCGGCGGCCGGAAACAACGGCAGCCGCTGCCGCCCCGTATCGCTGCGGGAATGCGCCATTATAGCCAATCGGCCGGTGCCGCCCGCGCGCATTCGGCGCGATAATCGCCGTATCGTCTGGCCTGCTGGTGCCTGCCCGTGCGTTTGCAACGCGTCTGCATCGCGTTCGCATCGCGTTTGCATCGCGTCTGCATCGCATTCGCGCGCAATGCATGCGCATCCTGCATCGGCCAGCCGCTTCGAGCGCCCGCACGGAAGCTGTTCGGAACGCGTTCCGACGAACCGTCGCGTGGCCTCCAATCATCCCTTTCGAACAAGGAGCATGCATGGAAGAAGCGAAACACTTCATCGGCAACGAATGGACCGCGGCAGCGGGCGGCGACACGATCGCCGTCATCGATCCGTCCGACGGCCAGCCGTTCGCGCGTCTGGCGCGCGGCAACGCAGCCGATATCGACGCCGCCGTCGCGGCCGCGCGGCGTGCCTTCGACGGCGCCTGGGGCGCATTGAGCGCCGCCGAGCGCGGGCGCCTGCTCTATCGGCTTGCGATGCTCGTCGGCACCTGCCACGAGGAGCTCGCGCAGCTCGAAGCGCGCGACACCGGCAAGCCGCTGCGCCAGGCGCGCGCGGACGCCGCGGCGCTCGCCCGCTACTTCGAGTTCTACGCGGGCGCCGCCGACAAGCTGCACGGCGAGACGCTGCCGTACCAGGCCGGCTACACGGTGTTCACGATCCGCGAGCCGCACGGCGTGACCGGCCATATCGTGCCGTGGAACTACCCGATGCAGATCTTCGGCCGCAGTGCCGGCGCGGCGCTTGCCGCGGGCAACGCGTGCGTCGTGAAGCCGGCCGAAGACGCATGCCTGTCGGTGCTGCGCGTCGCCGAGCTCGCCGCCGAAGCGGGTCTGCCCGCGGGTGCGCTCAATATCGTGACGGGCTACGGCCACGAAGCGGGCGCGGCGCTCGCCATGCACGCGGGCATCGACCATATCTCGTTCACCGGTTCGCCCGACACCGGCAAGCTCGTCACGCAGATGGCCGCCGCCAACATTGTGCCGGTCACGCTCGAACTCGGCGGCAAATCGCCGCAAATCGTGTTCGCCGATGCGGACATCGACGCCGCGCTGCCGGTGCTCGTGTCCGCGATCGTGCAGAACGCCGGGCAAACATGTTCGGCAGGCAGCCGCGTGCTGATCGAGCGCGCCGTCTACGAGCCGCTGCTCGACCGGCTAGCGGATGCGTTCCATGCGCTGCGCGTCGGGCCGTCGCATGCGGATCTCGACTGCGGTCCGTTGATCAGCGCGAAGCAGCAGCAGCGCGTCTGGGATTACCTGTCCGATGCGCAGCACGACGGCATCCCGATGGCCGCGCAGGGCCATGTGATCGCCGAGGCGCCCGAAAGCGGCTTCTATCAGGCGCCCACACTGCTGCGCGACGTGCCGCCCCAACATCGGCTCGCGCGCCAGGAAGTGTTCGGCCCCGTGCTCGCGGCGCTGCCGTTCGCCGACGAAGACGAGGCGCTCGCGCTCGCGAACGGCACGCCATACGGGCTCGTGGCCGGCATCTGGACGCGCGACGGCGCGCGGCAATTACGCGTCGCGCGGCGCGTGCGCTCAGGGCAGGTATTTATCAACAACTACGGCGCGGGCGGCGGCGTCGAGTTGCCGTTTGGCGGCGTCAAGCACTCGGGGCATGGACGGGAGAAAGGCTTCGAGGCGCTTTACGGATTCACGGTGCTGAAGACGGTCGCAATACGGCACGGATAGGCACGCGCGCCGTGGCGTGCGCCCGCCGGGACACTGGAGACAACACAGAAGCAACACCCGCAGCACAACAAACAACATTGGAGACATCATGCGACTGACAGGCAAAACGGCCGTCGTCACGGGCGGCGGCTCGGGCTTCGGCGAAGGCATCGCAAAGACCTATGCGCGTGAAGGCGCGAACGTCGTCGTCAACGACATCAACGGCGCCGCGGCCGAGCGCGTCGCGAGCGAGATCGCGCTCGCGGGCGGCAAGGCCATCGCGGTGACCGGCGACATCACGCGCGGCGAGGACTGGCAGCGGCTGCGCAACGCCGCGCTCGACGACTTCGGCAGCGTCGGGATCGTCGTCAACAATGCGGGCACCACGCATCGCAACAAGCCCGTGCTCGACGTCAGCGAAGCGGAGTTCGACCGCGTCTATGCGGTCAACGTCAAAGGCATCTACTGGAGCGTACGCGAATTCGTGCCGTATTTCCGCGAGCGCGGCGGCGGCGTGTTCGTCAACATCGCGTCGACCGCGGGCGTACGGCCGCGGCCCGGGCTTGTCTGGTACAACGGCAGCAAGGGGGCCGTCATCGTCGCGAGCAAGTCGCTCGCGGTCGAGCTCGGGGCGGACCGCATTCGCGTGAATTGCGTGAATCCGGTGATCGGCGAAACCGCGCTGTTGCCCGAATTCATGGGCATGGAAGACACGCCCGAAAACCGCCGCAAGTTTCTCGCGACGATTCCGCTTGGCCGCTTTTCGACACCGCAGGACATCGCGAACGCGTGCGTCTTCCTTGCGTCGGATGAGGCCGCATTCGTCACCGGCGTGTGTCTCGAAGTGGACGGCGGGCGCTGCGTGTAAACGCGACATGAGAACGCGCCACAAGGAAAGGACGCAAAACCGGGATACGACACGAGGAGACGACGATGGCAAGTCCAGCGAATCCGCTTCATCCGTCGGGCGCGGGGACGCCGCCCTCGACCTTCGAGGAGGCGACGTACCGGAAGGTAGCGTGGCGCCTGACGCCGCTGCTGATGCTCTGCTATGTGGTCGCCTACCTCGACCGCGTCAACGTCGGCTTCGCGAAGCTGCAGATGCAGGCCGACCTGAATCTGAGCGACGCCGTCTATGGCTTCGGCGCGGGCATTTTCTTTCTTGGCTATTTCATCTTCGAGATTCCGAGCAACATCATTCTTCACCGCGTCGGCGCACGCGTCTGGATCGCGCGGATCATGGTGTCGTGGGGCATCATCTCGGCGCTCACGATGTTCGTCACCACGCCGACGATGTTCTACGTGATGCGCTTTCTGCTCGGCCTCGCCGAAGCGGGCTTTTTCCCAGGCATCATCCTCTATCTGACGTACTGGTACCCCGCGCATCGGCGTGGCCGGATGACGACGTGGTTCATGACCGCCATCGCGCTGTCGGGCGTGGTCGGCGGCCCCATCTCGGGCTTCATCCTGAAGGCGTGCGACGGGCTGAACGGCTGGCATGGCTGGCAGTGGCTGTTCCTGCTCGAAGGATTGCCGTCGATCGTGGTCGGCATCGTCGTGTTCGTGATGCTCGACGATCGCATCGGTAAAGCGCAATGGCTGACTGTCGAAGAACGTCAACTGCTCGAACGCAACATCGCCGCCGAGGACGCGACCAAGGAAGACCCGTCGATCGGCACCGTGCTCGCGAGCCCGCGCGTCTGGCTGATGAGCCTCATCTATTTTTCGTTCGTGATCGGCCTCTACGGCGTGAGCTTCTGGCTACCGACGATCATCAAGGCGACCGGCGTCACCGACTCGTTCGCGATCGGCCTGCTCTCGGCCATTCCGTTCGCGGCCGCGGTCGTCGCGATGGTGCTCGTGTCGCGCAGCGCGGACCGCACGCGCGAGCGGCGCTGGCACGTCGCGATTCCGGCGTTCGCCGGCGCGCTCGGACTTGTGCTGTCGATTCTCTGGGCGCAAAACACGCTGCTCGCGATGATCTCGCTGACGCTCGCGACGATGGGCATTCTGACCACGCTGCCGCTCTTCTGGAGCCTGCCGACCGCGTTTCTGGCCGGCACCGGCGCCGCGGCCGGCATCGCGATGATCAATTCGATCGGCAATCTCGCAGGCTTTCTCGGCCCTTACGCAGTGGGCTGGCTCAAAGAGGCGACAGCCTCGAATGCCACGGGCATGTATCTGCTTGCCGCGTTCATGCTGCTTGGCGGGCTGCTCGCGGTGGGCGTGCCGAAGCGGCTCGTGAACCGATAGCAAAACCGATAGCAAAAAACCCGGCGGCCGTAGCGACGGACCACCGGGTTCCTGTCTGGTCGACGGCCAACCGTCGACTCCGTGCAATACGAGCGGCGACTCCGCTGCCGCCCCGCTCACTTCTTCGCTCAGGTCACGTTCATCGCCAGCGCGCTTTCGCGATAGTGTTCGCTGGCCTTCGCCGAATCGCCGAGTTGTTCATGCAGCCGCGCAAGCGCGCGATGCGAGCGGATCTTCAATGTCTCGTTGTCGGCCATCTTCAGCGCCGCTTCGAGGAACGACTGCGCCTTGCCCCACAGTTGCTGGTGCAGACACAGCCGGCCCAGTGCGAACAGCAGATCGGCATCGTCGGGACGTTCCTTCTGCCATGCTTCGGCCTTCTGGATGAGCGGCAGCGCGTCGCCGCCCGCGGTATCGGGATAGCGGCGCAACAGCCGCGCGTCCCAGTTCTGCGCGAGCGCTTCTTCGACGATCTTGCGCGCTTCCTGCGGACGGTTCAGCGCAACCAGCAGTTCGGCGGCCAGATCGGCGAGGCGCGGCGAATGCCGTTCCGTGGCCGACAACGCACCCCACAGTTCGAGCAGCGCATCGGCATTGTGGCGACGGTCGCGCAACAGATTCTCGGCCGCGAGCTGCCGCAGCCGCACCGCGACGGCCGGATGAATCGCCTCGCGCTTTTCGAGCGTCTTCACGAGCTTCAGCACTTCGCTCCAGTTCTTCAACTGCTGCTGTGCACGCAGCGCGATCTGCTGCGCGTGGATGCGCCGCCCGCCCTGCGATTGCATCTCGAGCAGCGCGGCCAGCGCGCCGTCGGCGTCGCGGCCGTCGGCGCGCATATCGGCGGTGGCCATCAGGCGCGCGTCCTGCCAGTCGGGCGCATCGATCCTCGCGAGCCACTCGTCGCGGCGCGCGTACTCGTGCATGCGGTGCGCGGCGTTGGCGGCGATCAGGCCGGCCGCGCCCGTGTTCTCGTCATGCGCGAGCGAATCGCGCGCTGCCTTTTCCGCGCGCGAAAAACGCCCCGCATACAGATTGCCGATCGCATCGCGCAGCGCCGCATGCGCCTTCGCGATACGCGTGCGCGCGCGGTACGCGGCCACGCGCTGCGGCATGCGCCAGACATTGCGGACAATGCGCGTCGCCGCATACAGCACGATAAACACGACGACGAGCGCGACGACAAACAGGTTCAGCGAGATATCGACACGGTACGGCGGATAGACGATCAGCACCTGCCCCGTATCGAAACGCCCGGCCAACGCGAGCACGACCGCGATCGCGAACAGGAAAGCGAGCCACAGGAGTCCTCGAAGCGCCATCGTCAACTCCGGCTGCGGTATTGATGAACGGCTTGCAGGCTGGTGTCGAGGTTCGGCACCTCGACCGCGCCCCCCGCAGCGTCGACGTCCTTCACGAGGCCGCGCACGGTCTGCGTATTCTTCGACGACGCATCGAAGTAATGGGCAAGCGTCGCATCGGCCGCGTGCAGATCCGAGCGCAGCGTCGTCTCGTTGCGCGCGAGCAGTGCGAGGCGCGCCGACAGCAGGCGCAACTTCAGGTTCTCGCGCAGGAAGTAGCCCTGGTCCGGCGCGACCATCAGCGCGTCGGCATTGTCGATGCGGCGCACCTGCACGAGGCTCGCCAGTTGCTGACCGATACCCGATACGAAGCTTTGCCACCACACTTTCCAGCGCGGCTCGCCGGTTGCCGCGGCGACCTTGTCGGTATCGGCAGGCGCGGATGCGTGCGGCGTCGCATGCGCGATCGGCGCTTCGCCGGCGAGCGGCAGGCTGTCGACCATTTCGATCGCGTTATCGAGCTTGATCGCCAACCCCGTCAGATCGGTGGACGGCGCGGCCTTCAGCTTGTCGATGTCCTGGCCGATCGCCTTGCGCACCGCGAGCGCCTGCGGATTGTCCGATGCGGCGAGGCGCGTATCGGCGCTTTGCAGCGCGAACAGCGCGAGCTGCGTGTTGCCGGTCAGTTGCAGCTGCTCGCTCGCGCTCGACAGCATCTGGCCGACTTCGGCCATCGTCCAGTCGTCGCGATTGCGCGCGAGATCCGCATATTGCTGCTGCAGCGCCTGCTGCGCGTTCTGCGCATCGGCAAGCTTGCCTTCGAGCTGCGACATCTGCGTATCGACGCCGCGCACCGTGGCAAGCGCCTGTTCGGTCTTCACGCGCAGTTCGGACGTTTGCGCGTCGTTGATCTGCTGGCGCTTCGTCAGTTCCTGATCGAGGCGGATCAGCTTGCGGTTCAACACGACGCCGCCCGCGGCCGCGGCGAGCACCACGGCGATAATGACGAACCACAGCAGCCCGGTGCCGCTGCGGCGGCGCGGCGGTTGCGCCTCGTAGGGCGTAAACGGCTCGTTCGGCGGCAGGGACCTCGTGCCCGCCGACGGCGAAGATGGGTTCGTGGATGCGGTCGAATCAGTCATGCGTGCTTGAGCCGGGTTGGTCTGAACCGGTTGAACTTCAGGAAGCGCGACGGCGGCGAGCAACGCGCGGGCGATACGTTCGTCGCCCGCGCCGGACACCGTAATGCTATCAAAACCCAATGCCCGCGCGGTTTCGGCAATGCGCGGATGGGGCGCGACGAACGGCGCGCGCTTCAGCTGGGCGATTTCGTCGACGGTCAGATGGTCGCGCGCGAGCTCGCCCAGATTGCGCATGCCTTCGGAGCTCGTGACGAGCCATACGTGCGGCTCGCCTGCGAGCAGCGCGTGAATGCGCTCCCAGGTGCGCACCGACGGCTCCGGCACGATGCGCCGGTAGGCCGCCACGGCCTCGACTTCGGCGCCCGCCTCGCGCAAGCGCTCCGCGAGCCATTCGCGGCCGCCGTCGCCCCGCACGATCAGGACGCGCTTGCCCTCGAACGCGTTTGCGCCGAGCGTCGATTCGAGCGCGGCATAGAGGCCTTCGGAATCGAAGCGCGCGCCGTCGATCTCGCGGCCGTTGCCGTCCGCGCTGCTTTTGTCGCTGCTTTTGCCGCTGGTTTTGCCACTGCTGTCGGCGCCGCTTTCGCCATTTTCATTGCCGCCGCTGCCGCCGGGTGCGGCCGGGCTGATCACGCGATACGCGGGCGCCGCGACGCCGTGCCGTGCAAGCGCCGCGACGCTGCCCGGCCCGACTACGCCGATCGGCAATGCGTGCGGCCAGATCGCGTTGAAGCGCGCGAAGGCGCAGTCGATCGCGTTCGGCGAGACGAACACGACGAGCGCGTAATTCGAAAGCGCGGCAAACGCAGCGTCGAGCGGCGCGGTATCCGCGACGGGCGCGATATCGATCAGCGGGAAATCGACGGTTTCGACGCCTTCGGCGGCAAGCCGCGCAGCCAGTGCGCCGGACTGGCCCGCGGGCCGTGTGAGGACGACGGTCACGCGCCCTGTCGCGCGTTCCATCACGCGTCGGACGCGGAATCGTCCGCGCTGCTGAGCGAGCGCACGATCTCGAGCGCGCCCTGGCTTTCGAGTTCGCTCGCGACTTCGCGGCCCAGTTCGATCGCACGCTCGAGCGTCGACGCCGGCGACGAGCCGTGCGCGTGCAGCACGCGCTGGCCGTCCGGCGTCGCGACGAGCGCGCGCAGATGCAACGCGCCGTCATGCCACGTCGCATGCGCGGCGAGCGGCACCTGGCAACTGCCGCCGAGCGCGCGCGACACCATGCGCTCCGCTTCGACCGCCGCCGCCGTATGTTCGTGATGAAGCGGCGCGAGCCATGCAGCGAGGTCCGCCCGATCGGCGCGAATCTCGATGCCGAGCGCGCCCTGGCCCGCCGCCGGCAGACTGTCGAGCGGATCGAGCAGCGCCCGGATGCGGTTCGCCAGGCCTAGACGTTTCAGGCCTGCCGCCGCGAGAATGATCGCTGCGTAGTCGCCGCGATCGAGCTTCGCGAG
Organism: Paraburkholderia sp. SARCC-3016; assembly: GCF_031119615.1. Classification (NCBI taxonomy): domain Bacteria; kingdom Pseudomonadati; phylum Pseudomonadota; class Betaproteobacteria; order Burkholderiales; family Burkholderiaceae; genus Paraburkholderia; species Paraburkholderia sp. SARCC-3016. Next base: position 26,311 of record NZ_JAVHZD010000019.1, read on the forward strand.
TCGCGTATCGAGGTTGCCGCGCAACGGCTTGACAATGAGTCCGGGAAAGCGCGCGCGCAGATTCGCCTCGCGCCGCAAGCTGGATGTGCCGACCACGCTGCCCGGCGGCAACGCCGACAGCGCTTCGTGACTGTTCGATACGAACGCGTCGCGCGCGTCCTCGCGCTCGAGAATCGCGCTCAACGCGAAGCCCGGCGGCAATTCCATCGGTACGTCCTTGAGCGAATGCACGGCGAGATCCGCGCGTCCGTCGGCGAGCGCGTTTTCGAGTTCCTTGACGAACAGGCCCTTGCCGCCGACCTTCGAGAGCGTGCGATCGAGGATCTGATCGCCGCGTGTAGTAAGCCCGAGAATTTTGACGTCGCAGGATGGATATAATTTGTGCAGCGCACACCGCACATGCTCGGCCTGCCACATCGCGAGGCGGCTTTCACGCGAGGCGATCACGAGCGTGCTGGGTGGGGTCGCTGAGAGCGTCTCGGGATTCATTGCTGAGTCAAAAGTGAATGACGGGATCGATAAAAAACAATGTTAGCACGCGCTTAGCGCAGGCTCCGCGCTTCTCCCGCGAGCGGTTGCCGGGCCGCGCAGCCTTGTGCGACAACGCAGACACGAAAAGGAGACAGCGGGAGACGGCGCGCCGGCGCATCGCGCGAGGGCCGCACATCGATCAGAATGAGACAACGCAATCGGGCCATACACGTGCACGGTCGTTCGCGCGCCCATCAGCCGCCTGCGCGATGATGCCGCAGGCGGTCACCGGATGCGGCAACACCATGCAGTGCGCCCCATGCAGCACCCGCAGTGGCAGTTCCTCTCTTTAGACCTTTAGACCCTGGCTTTCGAAGGAAACCCATCGTGACGTCTTCCGGATCGGCGCGCCGCGCGCGCCGCAATACTGCATCGCTCGAAAGCGGCCTCGAACCGTCCGCGCGCGCCTTCGCGCAATCGACCATCGCCGCAGAAGCCGCCGTTAACGGCAACGGCGATGGCAACGCCAGCGGCGTAAGCGCCGGCCGCACCCAACGCATCAGTCAGGCAGCGCGCATCGAGAAGGCGGACAAAGCCGTCAAGCCGGTCAAGCCGCCGAAGGCTCCCAAGGCCCCTGATGCCCATAAGGCCGCTCAAACCGCCAAGGTCGCCAAGGTCGTTAAAGCCACCCGCTCCGCGCCCGTAGAGAAAAAACTCGCCGAAAAAGCCCCCAAAGGCAAGCACGCCAAGCTGGCCGCCAACGGCGCGGCCGGCCCGGCGGCCATGCCTGTCGATAAAAGCGGCGCGAAGCCGCGGCAAGCAGCCCGCGCCAACGCGTCGGACAGCGGCATCGCCGCACTCGCCGCGGCCGCGCCGAAAGACGGCCGTACGCGCGAAGACAAGGACCAGCCGCTTTTCGAAGACATCCGCTATCTGGGCCGCCTGCTCGGCGACGTCGTGCGCGAGCAGGAAGGCGATGCGGTATTCGACGTCGTCGAAACCATCCGCCAGACGGCCGTGCGCTTTCGCCGCGAGGACGACAGCGTCGCCGCGCAGACGCTGGACAAGAAGCTGCGCGCGCTGAATCCGGCGCAGACCGTCAGCGTCGTGCGCGCCTTCAGCTTTTTCTCGCACCTCGCGAATATCGCGGAAGACCGCCATCACAACCGGCGGCGCCGGATTCACGAGCTGGCGGGTTCGTCGGCGCAGCCGGGCACGGTCGCGCACGCGCTCGAGCGGCTCGAGAAAGCCGGCGCCGCGCCGACGCCGGTCGTGCAGCAGTTCTTCGACGACGCGCTGATCGTGCCGGTGCTGACCGCGCACCCGACCGAAGTGCAGCGCAAGAGCATTCTCGACGCGCAGCACGACATCGCACGCCTGCTTGCCGAGCGCGACCAGCCGCTGACCGCGCGCGAGCACGCGCAAAACGACGCCCTGCTGCGCGCGCGCGTCACGTCGCTGTGGCAAACACGGATGCTGCGCGACTCGCGCCTCACCGTCGCCGACGAAATCGAGAACGCCCTGTCGTATTACCGCGCGACGTTCCTTGCCGAGATTCCCGCGCTGTATGCGGACATCGAGGCGGCGCTCGCCGAGCACGGGCTCGCGTCGCGTCTGCCGCCGTTCTTCCAGATGGGCAGCTGGATCGGCGGCGACCGCGACGGCAATCCGAACGTGACGGCCGAGACGCTCGAGCTCGCGATGTCGCGCCAGGCAACGGTGATCTTCGAGCATTACCTCGAGCAGATTCACCAGCTCGGCGCCGAACTCGCGGTGTCGTATCTGCTCGCCGGCAGCAGCGACGCGTTGAAGGCCTTGGCCGACGCGTCGCCGGACCGCTCGCCGCACCGCGTCGACGAGCCGTACCGTCGCGCGCTGATCGGCGTCTACGCGCGGATGGCGGCCACCGCGCGCGAACGCCTCGGTGAAGGCGTCGTCGCGATGCGCCAGGCAAGCCGCGACGCAAAACCGTACGCGGATGCCGACGAATTCGTGCGCGACCTCGACGTGCTGATCGAATCGCTCGCGCAACATCACGGCGAATCGCTCGCGACGCCGCGGCTGTCGCCGCTCGTGCGGGCGGCCGAAGTGTTCGGCTTCCATCTCGCGTCGATCGACCTGCGCCAGAGTTCCGACGTGCACGAGGCGGTGATCGCCGAACTGCTGCAGCGCGCAGGCGCGGTCGACGACTATGCGGCGCTGTCCGAAGCGGAAAAGCTCGACGTGCTGCTCGCCGAGCTCGCGCAGCCGCGCCTGCTGCGCTCGCCCTATATCAAGTATTCGGACCTCGTCGCAAGCGAACTCGGCGTGCTCGAGGAAGCGCGCGTGACGCGCGAAAAATTCGGCATCCGCGCGGTGCGCAACTACATCATCTCGCACACCGAGACGGTCAGCGACCTCGTCGAAGTGATGCTGCTGCAGAAAGAAACCGGCCTGCTGCAGGGTCTGTTAGGCGCCGCGCATGCGCCGGCGCGCGCAGGGCTGATGGTCGTTCCGCTCTTCGAAACGATCCCCGACTTGCGCAACGCGCCGCACATCATGCGCGACCTGATGGCGCTGCCCGGCATCGAGGCGATCATCGAGCATCAGGGCAACGAGCAGGAAGTGATGCTCGGTTACTCGGACAGCAACAAGGACGGCGGTTTTCTCACGTCGAACTGGGAGCTGTACCGTGCGGAGCTCGCGCTCGTGTCGCTCTTCAACGAACGCGGCATCACGCTGCGGCTGTTCCACGGCCGCGGCGGCACGGTCGGCCGCGGCGGCGGCCCGACCTATCAGGCGATTCTCTCGCAGCCGCCCGGCACCGTCGACGGCCAGATCCGCCTGACCGAGCAGGGCGAGGTGATCGCCAGCAAGTTCGGCAACCCGGAGATCGGCCGGCGCAATCTCGAAACCGTGATCGCGGCCACGCTCGAAGCGTCGCTCGCGCCGCACGGCCATGCGCCGGCCCAGTTGCCCGCGCAACTGTCCGTCTTCGAGGAAACGATGCAAAGCTTCTCCGATGCGGCGATGCAGGCGTACCGCGCGCTCGTCTACGAAACGCCGGGCTTTGTCGACTACTTCTTCGCGTCGACGCCGATCACCGAAATCGCCGAGCTCAATATCGGCAGCCGGCCCGCGTCGCGCAAGCTGCAGGATCCGAAGAACCGCAAGATCGAAGACCTGCGCGCGATTCCGTGGGGCTTTTCGTGGGGCCAATGCCGTCTGCTGCTGACGGGCTGGTACGGCTTCGGCAGCGCGGTCGCGGGCTGGCTCGACGCATCGGCCAACGACAGCGAACGCACGCGCCGCGTGCAGTTGCTGCGCCAGATGCACAAGACCTGGCCGTTCTTTTCGAACCTGCTGTCGAACATGGACATGGTGCTGGCGAAAACCGATCTCGCGGTCGCGTCGCGCTATGCGCAGCTCGTCGAAGACAAGAAGCTGCGCAAGCTCGTGTTCGAACGCATCGTCGCGGAATGGGAGCGCACGTCGAACGTGCTATCGGAAATCACGGGTAGAAAGGAGCGCCTTGCCGACAACCCGCTGCTCGCGCGTTCGATCAAGAACCGCTTTCCGTATCTCGATCCGCTGAACCATCTGCAGGTCGAATTGCTGAAGCGCCATCGCGCCGGCGACGATAACACGCGCTTGCGGCGCGGGATTCATTTGACGATCAACGGAATCGCGGCCGGTTTGCGCAATACCGGTTAAGTAGCGCTTGCGCGGTTAGCGTCGCGAGGGCACGCGGTGGCACGGATGCACCGCGTGCCCTTCTGTTTTCTATCGGTATGCGAACGGACATGGCGGGCGTGACCGCACAATGGCTTACCGCTTTCTCGCTTCGATGACCGTGGTGGTGCCGAGCGGCGAGACCACCTCGGCGGTCCCCGACGCAACGAGACCCACGAGGCCGAGCAACCGCTCGAAATCGTGCATGGTTCGCTCGCGCGAGCCGAAATGGACGAGCATATTCAGATCCTGCAGCATCACGCGCGGCTCGTTGCCGTCCGGCTTGACCACCATCTCGATCACCACGACCCGGCTGTCCGGCCGCATGGCCCGCGCGCAATTCGCGAGGATCTCCACGCATCGGTCGTCATCCCAGTCGTGCAGGACGTGCTTCAGCATGTATAGGTCGAATCCAGCAGGCACGGCCTCGAAGAAGTCCCCGCCGATAAACGACAGGCGCGAGGCCAACGCGGTATTGACCGGATCCCGCGACGATTGTTCGACCGACCTCGGCGTATCGAGCACGATGCCGCTCAAATGCGGATTCTTCTCGAGCATCGGCCTGATCAGTTCGCCCGAGCCGCCGCCGATATCGGCAATGGTCGCCATCGACGACGTATCGACGGTCTGCGCGATCTGTTCGCCGACCGACTCCGAGATGTCGGTCATCGCACGAATCAGCACGGCAAGTTCGGCAGGCGCCCGGCCGACGTGCTCCCAATAGTTCTCGCCAAGCGCAGCGGTGTCCTGCGCGGTGCCGCTCCTGATCGCCGCGGGTAGCCGCCCCCAGATCTGCCAGGCTGCGTGTCCGCCGAGCAGACGCGCAAGACCGCGCACCGAGCCTGGCGCGCCCTCTTCGAGCGTGCGAAGCAGCGGGGTCGATGCATACCGGAAGTCCGCATCGACGGTGACGAGCTCGAGCGGCACCGCTGCCTGCATCAAACGGCGCGTCGTATCTTCGTCGGCGTCGATGTGCCGCGCGAGATCGGCGGCTTTGAGCGGACCGCTCGCGAGATGGTCCGCAATGCCGAATTCGGCAAACGTGCGCACGACCTGACTGACCGCAAATCCATAGATCATTTGCATCATGCGCTCGGTATTCGCATCGAGCGCCGCGGGCAAGCGTTGCGACGACGGCTTCAAGGAGCTTGCACTCATTTACGTGTTCCCTACGGGAAAGGTGGGACAGGAGAAGAGGACCTTGCTCAGCCACCGGCTCGATACGAAGCGGATCAAGTAACCGGTGAAGCCGTACTATGAGACGCGTACGGCCGCTCCCTCGCCTCGCGCTGCGAAGCGACACGTCAACGGGCGAATAAACGCGAGACCTCGTTAGTGCGCCTCGATCATGAGCGTATCGAGTTCGAAAGATCCATCGGCCTGCACCGCGAAGTAGTCCCTGACTTCTTCCGGCGCGCTCTCCCACAGCGAGCGGATCGCATTCACGCGCTGCGGCGGCGTGCGCATGCGCGACACCCATGCGTCGAACTCGATCGGCAGCCGCCAGCGCTCCCTTATCCTTGCGGCAAAACCGGCTTGCCCGAAAAAGGCAAGCCACTCGTCGGCGCGGTAATCGCGGATATGCGACGCATCGCGCAACACCTCGACCGCCTGCAAGTGCGTATCGACGAGCGGATGATCGGCGCCCGCGATATCGATAAAGAGCGCCTCGCCGCCCGGCTTCAGCACGCGGCGCACTTCCGCGAGCGCCTGCCGCACGTCGTGCCAGTGATGCGCGCTGAAGCGGCTCACTACCCAGTCGAACGAAGCGTCGTCGAACGGCAGGTTTTCCGCGGCGCCCTGCTTCGTCCGGATATTGGCCAGACCACGATCGAGCGCAGCCGTGTCGACGGTCGCGAGCATCGGGCGCGCAAGGTCATAGGCAACCACCGACTCCGCGTGCGGCGCCACCGCAAAGCTCGCGTGGCCCGCGCCGCAGCCCATGTCGAGCACGGTCCCGCGCGGCCGGCTCGCGACGAGTTTCGCGAGCGTCTGCAGATCCTTGCCCGTCGCGTGCACGGTGCTCGTCAGATAGTTGGCGGCGGTCGAACCGAAGGCGTCGGCGACCTGGTCTCGATGTTTCATGTGGGCTCCCTTGTCCCGTGCTTTCGCGCCGGGTGATTTGTGCATGCGCACGCGTGGTCTGAATCGCTACAATAGAGCGCCGCCTGTACCGGTACAAGGCAAGCGGCTATTCTGGTATCGACAACACCTGCCTCGCCCGCCATGACTTCGCCGTCCGACGACCCTGCACACGAACCCGAGCACGCGCCCGAGCACGCCCCCGCACACGACGCCACGCGCGATGCGGCGCCTCCGCTCGACGCGACCCCCGCCCGCGCGCTCGGCGACTTCATTCGCGCGCACCGCGAACGGCTATCGCCGCTCGCGGTCGGCTTGCCGCCGGGCCCGCGCCGCCGCACGCCCGGGCTGCGCCGCGAGGAAGTCGCGCAGTTATGCGGCGTGAGTCCGACCTGGTACACGTGGATCGAGCAAGGCAGGCCCGTATCGGCGTCGGCCGACGCGCTCGCGCGTATCGCCGTCGCGCTGCAGCTGTCGCGCGCCGAACGCGCGTATCTGTTCGAACTCGCCGCACAGCGCGACCCGGCCGAGCCCGAGACGGGCGGCGCCGATGTGCCGGCGATGCTGCTCAAGACCGTTCAGCTCGTGCAATCGCCGGCGTATGTGCTCGACCGTCAGTGGAATGCGATCGCGTGGAACGCGCCGGCCGCAGACCTGTTCGTCGGCTGGCTCGACGACGCTCACGACCGCAACCTGCTGCGCTATACGTTTCTGTCGCCGGTCGGGCATGCGCTGATCGTCGATTGGGAATCGCGCGCGCGGCGCCTCGCCGCCGAGTTCCGCGCGGACTCGATCCGGCATCTGAACGACGCGCCGACGCGCGCGCTGATCGATGCGCTCGTCGGCAAAAGCGATGCGTTCGCGCATTTCTGGGCGTCGCAGGATGTCGGCGAGCGCGAAGGCGGCCGCCGCGAGTTCGAGCATCCGCGCGATGGGCGCGTCGCCTACGATCAGATCACGTTCAAGCCCGCGCATCGCGAAGATCTGAAGCTGGTCGTGCTCGTGCGCGAAGGCTGATGGTCGGACCAGTCGCTGGAGCATGATGGCGCGGTTGGGCAGCCATGCACGCCGTCGCCGCACGAGGCCGGCATCTGCTCGCGCGATGCTAAAATCTGCGTTTTCCGCAACGGGTCCGGCGCCACTCTGCGTCACAAGCAGAAAACCCCCGGCGCTCACGAGCCTCACGCGCGCCGCCGTCCGTGTTCTTCCACTCGCATTGATCGCCATTCGCGTCCTTACATCATGACGTCCCAACTGCATAAAAAAGGCGAAGCCTGGTCGGCTCGCTTCTCGGAGCCGATGTCGGAGCTCGTCAAACGCTACACGTCGTCGGTTTTCTTCGACAAGCGCCTTGCGTGGGTCGATATCGAAGGGTCGCTCGCGCATGCCTCGATGCTCGCCGCGCAGAAAATCATCTCCGCCGACGACCTCGCCGCAATCGAGCGCGGCATGGCGCAGATCAAGGGTGAAATCGAGCGCGGCGAATTCGCATGGCAGCTCGACCTCGAAGACGTGCATCTGAATATCGAGGCGCGCCTCACGGCGCTGATCGGCGATGCGGGCAAGCGCCTGCATACGGGCCGCTCGCGCAACGACCAGGTCGCGACCGACATCCGCCTGTGGCTGCGCGGCGAGATCGACCGCATCGGCGGCCTGCTGAAAGACCTGCGCGGCGCGCTCGTCGATCTCGCGGAACAGAACGCCGGAACGATCATGCCGGGCTTCACGCATCTGCAGGTCGCGCAGCCGGTCACGTTCGGGCATCACCTGCTCGCTTACGTCGAAATGTTTTCGCGCGACGCCGAGCGCATGCTCGATGCGCGCAAGCGCCTGAACCGCCTGCCGCTCGGCGCGGCGGCGCTCGCCGGCACCAGCTATCCGATCGATCGCCACGCGGTCGCGAAGACGCTCGGCTTCGACGGCATCTGCGCGAACTCGCTCGACGCCGTGTCCGACCGCGACTTCGCGATCGAATTCACGGCCGCCGCGGCGCTCGTCATGACGCACGTGTCGCGCTTCTCCGAAGAACTCGTACTGTGGATGAGCCCGCGCGTCGGCTTTATCGATCTCGCCGACCGCTTCTGCACCGGCTCGTCGATCATGCCGCAGAAGAAGAACCCCGATGTGCCCGAACTCGCGCGCGGCAAGACGGGCCGCGTGAACGGCCATCTGATGGCATTGCTAACGCTGATGAAAGGCCAGCCGCTCGCGTACAACAAGGACAACCAGGAAGACAAGGAACCGCTGTTCGACACCGTCGATACGGTGGCGGACACGCTGCGCATCTTCGCGGAGATGGTGGCCGGCATCACGGTCAAGCCGCAGGCGATGCGCGCCGCCGCGCTGCAAGGCTTTTCGACGGCGACGGACCTCGCCGATTACCTCGTGAAGCGCGGTCTGCCGTTCCGCGACGCGCACGAAGCGGTCGCGCATGCGGTGCGTGTCTGCGTCGATCGCAATTGCGATCTAGCGGATCTCACGCTCGATGAAATGAAGCGCGAACTGCCCAACGTCGCGCATCTGATCGGCGACGACGTATTCGAGTATCTGACGCTAGAAGGGTCGGTCGCGAGCCGCAATCATCCGGGCGGCACGGCGCCGGATCAGGTACGCGCCGCAGCAAAGGCGGCACGCGCGGCGTTGAAATAGCCTAGTCGTTGCCCGCCGTCTCCGCGAGCTTCTTCAGCGTCGCCACGCGCGCACCGATCAGATCGATGCGCTCGCGCGCATCGCCGAGCGGCGCGGTCGCGTCGCGATAAGCGAGCCACGCCTGCTGCGCCCGCCACAGCACCGGCCACGAGCGCCGCGGCATCTTGTTCACGAGGCGCCGGTAGTACTGATTGACGTCGGCGCTCGCGTGGACGCACTGCGGATCGCCGAGACAGCCGCGCAGCGGCGGCGGCGTGTCGAGCGCCCCCGCCTTCGCCACCACGCTGCGCAACGCAAGCGCGCGATCGCGCACGGGCTGCAGACGCAAATCGCCTTCGGACAGCTGGTAGCGTGTCCCGCGCGTCGTCGCCGTGACGGCGGCGAGCATCTGCATCTCCGCTTCGCGCCACGCTTTCCAGCTGTCTTCGCTCGCTTGCCAGCGCTTGCGCTGCGCGGGCGGCACTTTCGCGAGCAGCTTCTGGAACGACTGTTCGATCGACGCCTGCCACGCGAGCCGCGCCGTATCCATGCACTGCAGCTGCCCCGCCGTCGACGACATATCGGCGCGCGCGAGGCACGTGCGCATCGCCGCATCGATCGGATCGGCCGCGGCCACTTCGGCGCGCGCAGCTAATGGCCATGCAACGAGGCCCATGCATACCACGGCCACCCACAGCGCGGCCGCCGACGCCCGCGCGGATCCCGCCACGCGCGCGCGAACGGCCGCCGGCACGACCTGCAAACCCGCCAAAGCTGTTGAACCTTTCACCATCCGCTTGCCGCCGTCAGTTGCGCACGCAGTCGACAAAGTATTCGACGCGACCGTTGATCACTTCACCGACGAGCCCGTGGATATCGGTATGGAAACCCGGAAAACGCTCGTTGAACTCGCGCGCGAACTGCAGGTAGCTGACGATAGTGCGATTGAAGCGCTCGCCCGGAATCAGCAGCGGAATGCCCGGCGGATACGGCGTGAGCAGGATCGACGTGACGCGGCCTTCGAGTTCGTCGATCGGCACCCGGTCGACTTCGCGGTGCGCGAGCTTCGCGAACGCGTCGGACGGCTTCATGGCCGGCTCCATGTTCGACAGGTACATCTCGGTCGTCAGGCGCGCGATGTCGTTCGCCCGGTAGACGCTGTGGATCTGCTCGCAGAGATCGCGCAGGCCGATGCGCTCGTAAGCCGGATGCTGCGCCACGAATTCGGGCAGCACGCGCCACAGCGGCTGATTGTTGTCGTAGTCGTCCTTGAACTGCTGCAGTTCGGTGACCATCGAGTTCCAGCGGCCTTTCGTGATGCCGATCGTGAACATGATGAAAAACGAGTAAAGCCCCGTCTTCTCGACGATGATCCCGTGCTCGGCCAGATACTTCGTCACGATCGCGGCCGGAATGCCGGTTTCGCCGAACTCGCCGTCCACCGTCAGGCCCGGCGTGATGATCGTCGCCTTGATCGGATCGAGCATGTTGAAGTTTTCGGCGAGCGCGCCGAAGCCATGCCAATGATCGTTCGGGCGCAGCATCCAGTCTTCGCGCGAGCCGATGCCTTCTTCGGCGAGTTCGTCGGGACCCCAGACCTTGAAGAACCAGTCGGCGCCGAATTCGTCGTCGACCTTGCGCATCGCGCGGCGAAAGTCGAGCGCCTCGGCGATCGATTCCTCGACGAGCGCCGGACCGCCCGGCGGCTCCATCATCGCCGCGGCGACGTCGCACGACGCAATGATGGCGTACTGCGGGCTCGTCGACGTATGCATCAGATACGCCTCGTTGAAGCGATGGCGATCGAACGTGCTGTTCTCCGAGTCCTGCACGAGAATCTGCGACGCCTGCGAGATGCCGGCGAGCAGCTTGTGCGTGGAGTGCGTCGCGAACACGAGCGCGCCCGTGCGCGGCCGGCCCGCGCCGATCGCGTGCATGTCCTGATAGAACTCGTGGAACTCGGCGTGCGGCAGCCACGCTTCGTCGAAGTGCAGCGTGTCGAGCAGGTCGCCCAGCAGATCCTTGATCATCTCGACGTTATAGATCACGCCGTCGTACGTGCTTTGCGTGATGGTCAGAATGCGCGGCTTGAGGTTCGGGTTCTTCGCGAGCGCCTCGCGCGCGAACGGATTCGCTTCGATCTTCTTGCGAATGTTCTCCGGCTTGAACTCGTCGCGCGGAATCGGCCCAATGATGCCGAAATGATTGCGCGTCGGCGTCAGAAACACCGGAATCGCGTGCGTCATCGTGATCGCGTGCAGGATCGACTTGTGGCAGTTGCGGTCGACGAGCACGATGTCGCCCGGCGCGACCGTCGCGTGCCAGACGATCTTGTTCGACGTCGACGTGCCATTGGTCACGAAGAACAGATGGTCCGCGCTGAAAATGCGCGCCGCGTTGCGCTCCGACGCGGCGACCGGACCCGTGTGGTCGAGCAGCTGGCCGAGTTCGTCGACCGCATTGCAGACGTCGGCGCGCAGCATGTTCTCGCCGAAGAACTGGTGGAACATCTGGCCAAGCGGGTTCTTCAGGAACGCCACGCCGCCCGAGTGGCCCGGGCAGTGCCATGAATACGAACCTTCCTCGGCGTACTGCACGAGCTCCTTGAAGAACGGCGGCGCGAGCGAATCGAGATAGACCTTCGCCTCGCGGATGATGTGCCGCGCGACGAACTCCGGCGTGTCCTCGAACATGTGGATGAAGCCGTGCAGCTCGCGCAGGATGTCGTTCGGCAGATGGCGCGAGGTGCGCGTCTCGCCGTACAGGAAGATCGGGATGTCGGCATTGCGGCGCCGTACCGCGGCGACGAACGCGCGCAGGTCGATGATGGCGGGCGCGAGTTCCGGCGCGTCGCTGTCGGCTGCGTTTTCGACGTACGGCAACAGCTCGTCGTCGTCGATCGACAGGATGAAACACGAGGCGCGGCTCGACTGCTGCGCGAACGACGTCAGATCGCCATAGCTCGTCAGCCCGAGCACTTCCGCGCCTTCTTTCTCGATCGCTTCGGCAAGCGCCCGGATGCCGGAACCCGAGATGTTCTCGGAGCGGAAATCTTCGTCGATGATGACGACGGGAAAACGAAACTTCATGGGGCGATTCTCCAAAAAGAACGACCGCTACCTGACGCTCGGCGGGTAGCGGTCCCCGTATGGCAATTGAGTCAAACGCCTGGCCGGGCGGCCGGCGTCATGTCTTCGGCAGCGTGACGCCGTGCTGACCCTGGTATTTGCCGCCGCGATCCGCGTACGACACGTCACAAATCTCGTCGCTTTCGAAAAACAGCACCTGCGCGACGCCTTCGTTCGCGTAGATTTTCGCAGGCAAAGGTGTCGTATTCGAGAACTCGAGCGTCACGTGCCCTTCCCACTCCGGCTCGAACGGCGTCACGTTGACGATGATGCCGCAGCGCGCATACGTGGACTTGCCGAGGCACACGGTCAGCACGCTGCGCGGAATGCGGAAGTACTCGACCGTGCGCGCGAGCGCGAACGAGTTCGGCGGGATGATGCAGACGTCGCCCTTGAAATCGACAAACGACTTCTCGTCGAAGTTCTTCGGGTCGACGATCGTCGAATTGATGTTCGTGAAAATCTTGAACTCGTCTGCGCAGCGAATATCGTAGCCGTAGCTCGAGGTGCCGTAGCTGACGATCTTGCGGCCATCTTCGGACGTACGGATCTGCGACGGCTCGAACGGCTCGATCATCTTGTGTTCGGCGGCCATGCGCCGGATCCACTTGTCGGACTTGATGCTCATAAGGTGAACGCTGACGTGACGGTGGGTATGACTCGGGATGAACGCCGCGCCGGTGCCGGCATCCGGAAGCCCTGCGCCCGGCTCGATGCCGGACCGGACAGGCCTCGACCGGCGGCTGCGGTCGGACGAAAGGCGCTTATTTTACGCGAAGGGAGCGGGCTGCCGCGCTTACTGAGTGCGGATCAATCCGCAAGCGATGGCGGGGCCGGGGCCGCGCTGCGGATACGCGTACGGATCGGTCGGATCGTGGTGCAGCAGCACCGAGCGCTGCAGCACCGAGCGCACGCCGTCGAGCGAGACGTCGGGCGCAACGATGAAGCCCGTTGCGACGCCGGTGCTGTCGGCGTGGATGTTGCCGAGGTCGCCCTCGACGCGCGCGCCGCTCTTCAGGCGCTCGGCGGCCGGCGAGAAGACCGCGCCCGCGCTCGAGCCGTCGGCGGCATTGCAATCGCCGCGCTCGTGCACCTGCAGGGCGTGGTCGCTGCCAGGCGGCAGGCCGACGAGGTTATACGTGACCTGGACGCCGTCCGAACGCTCGATGAACGTCACGGTGCCGCGCGCCTGGTTGCCGAGCGTGGGCAGCAGTTGGGCAACGGCCCGTTTCTCCTGCGGTTGCAGGAAGGACGTGCAGCCGGCGAGCAGCACGCCGCTGGCAGCCATGACGATGAGCGCCAAGAAGGCTTGCATCGCACGGCCGTCGATTCGTTTTCTCATGCGATCCTCTTGTCGGGCGCCGGCCGCCCCTGCAGCCGCCTTGCCGGACCTGATGAAGTCGACATGATACCGCGAGCGGCCTTGCAAAACGCCTTGCAAGGCATCCGTGCCGTTCATGCGCGGCACGCGATACGCGCGCGCCGCGCATGCACGGCAAACGCCATCGCGCTGACGCCGATGCAAACTCAGGTGTTCTGCACGACGATCGTCGGGAACTTCGACGACATGTCGCGCGCCCGCTCGGCGATATGGATGGCGACCTTGCGCGCGATGCTGCGATAGATCCCGGCGACGCGGCCGTCCGGGTCGGCGACGACGGGCGGCTTGCCCGAGTCGGACTGCTCGCGAATCGCGATATCGAGCGGCAGGCTGCCGAGCACGTCGACGCCGTACTCCTTCGCCATGCGCTCGCCGCCGCCTGCGCCAAAGATATGTTCTTCGTGGCCGCAGTTCGAGCAGATATGCACGGCCATGTTTTCGACGATGCCGAGAATCGGAATGCCCACTTTCTCGAACATCTTGAGGCCCTTCTTCGCGTCGAGCAGCGCGATGTCCTGCGGGGTCGTGACAATTACCGCGCCCGTCACCGGCACGCGCTGCGAGAGTGTGAGCTGAATGTCGCCGGTGCCCGGCGGCATGTCGACGATCAGGTAATCGAGTTCGCGCCAGTTCGTCTGACGCAGCAGTTGCTCGAGCGCCGAGGTGGCCATCGGGCCGCGCCACACCATCGGGTTGTCCTGCTCGATCAGAAAGCCGATCGAATTCGCCTGCATGCCGTAGCCGGTCAGCGGATGCATCGACTGGCCGTCGGGCGATTCGGGCCGGCCCGTGATGCCGAGCATCATCGGCAGCGAAGGGCCGTAGATGTCCGCGTCCAGAATGCCGACCGAAGCGCCTTCGCTCGCGAGCGCGAGCGCCAGGTTGACGGCGGTCGTGCTCTTGCCGACGCCGCCCTTGCCCGACGCGACGGCGACGATGTTCTTCACGTTCGGCAACAGCTTCACGCCGCGCTGCACGGTATGCGCCGCAATCTCCTGCGACACCTGCACCTGTGCCTGCGCGACGCCCGGCACCGCGGCGAGCGCGCCGGCGACGAGCGCGCGGATCGCGTCGAACTGACGCTTCGCCGGATAGCCGAGCACCACGTCGACACTGACCGTGGCACCATCGACCTTGATGTTCCTGAAATTCTTCGCGGCGGCAAACGGCCGGCCCGTGTTGGGATCGGCGATGGCCGCGAGGGCGGCATCCACCTGGGCCCGATCGATACTCATTGAGTCTCCGTGGGAACGCTGGGCGCGCGGCGGAATCGAAATTTCGCCAGCGGCCGGAATTGAAAGAAATTGTTATCCAGGATTGCGTAAAACCGGTCTCGCAGGCACGCTTGCCGCGCGACCAGCAAAAGGGCCGAATCGCTGGTGCATCAAACGTCATTGTAGTGGCTGGTGTCGGCACATGCCGGAAGACCCTTTTTGGTTGTCGGTGCGCGCATGAGGGGTCGCGATGCGGACTTCGCGCCGGGCTTTCGCCTCGCGCGACAGGCGCTCCACCCGCGCCGTATGCCAGCCGCCTCTTGTAGCCGGCTTGTTTGACTCAAAGAAAGGACCTGAAAATGAATGCGAAAATCATGACCCGCCTCTCGGTAATCGCCATCGCAGGCGCGCTCGTCACCGGCTGCGCCACGCAGCAAGGCACCAACACGGCGGTCGGCACCGGCGTCGGCGCGGGCACGGGCGCCGCGCTCGGCGCGATCTTCGGCGGCGGCAAGGGCGCGGCGATCGGCGCCGGCGTCGGCGCCGCGGTCGGCGGCATCACGGGCTACAACTGGGAAAAGATTCACAACAAGCTCTCCGGTGCGACGAAGGGCACGGGTACGCAGATCACCGAGCAGCCCGACGGTTCGCTCAAGCTGAACATCCCGAGCTCGGTCACGTTCGATACGAACAGCTACGCGATCAAGCCGTCGTTCCAGCCGGTGCTCGCGCAGGTCGCGCAAACGCTGAACCAGAACCCGGAGGTGATCGCGCAGGTGGTCGGCCATACGGACAGCACGGGTCAGGCGGCCTACAACCAGACGCTGTCGGTCAACCGCGCGGAAAGCGTGACGAGCTACCTCGCCTCGCAAGGTGTCGCGCCGCAACGCCTGTCGGCGACGGGCATGGGCGCAAGCCAGCCGATCGCGGACAACAACACCGAGGCGGGCCGCGCGGCCAATCGCCGCGTCGAGATCTATCTGCGCGCGACCGCGCAGCCGGGTCAGGCGCGTCCGCAGTAATCAGCGCAGCAGCGATGGAGAACGACGGGCGGCGAGGCGGCCGCGGCCGGAACGGTCGCAAAGACCGCGCCGCCGGAAACGCCGCGAAGCCTCGGCTGCAGGCGTTTTTCGCCGCCCGAAAAAGCGGGACTGAAGGGTTCGTCTAAGGCGAACGAAAATTTTTCGAACTCTTCTGCTCGACCGCTGTCTTTATTAACGGTACGTGTGCGGTTCGTCCGCCGCGTCACCATTCTCCTCTTGTCGTTGTTGCTCCGGGGCCCATTAGCCCCGGTTTTTTTTGGCGCGTACGGTTCGCCGGGAGCCTGTGCCATGGCCGCGCCGCGGCCCGCCGTCAGGGCGTCATTCAGCACCCGGAACGCACGTCCCGAACGCGTGGGCGCCTGGCGACAACATGGATCTGCCCGTATCCCCGGCGACGCGCCGCCCAATTGTCGGGACGGCTGCGCGAGGAACACATTCAGCAAAATGAAAGCTCCCCTTGCGGCGCTACTTCGCGAGCCGTCTGAGGTTCGCGCGTGCGCGCGCCTGGCTCAGCCGCTTCAGGATGCTGTTCTCATGCGGGTCGCCATAGTGAAAAAGCGCCGTGCTGCGGATGCTGGTCGGCAGGCACGCCTCGTTAGCGTGCAGCGAGCGCATTCCCCAGAAGAAATAGATGTTGCCCGGCTCGAGCGGCACCGGCTTCGCGCCAAGCCGGCGCTGCACCGCCGGCGAGCGCCAGAAGTGGCAGGCAGGCGGGCTCTCGACGATTGCCTTCTCGAGAATGTTCAGCATGACCGGTCCGCGCACGTTGCGCATATTCGGATACATCACGAGGTCGCCGTGCGGTTCGTCCGGCCGGTTCGGAATCAGCACCGGAACCAGCGCCGTGACCACATACGAGTCGTAGTGAAAAAGATTGGCGTGACGCAGGCCGTGCGTTCCAGCCAGCACGCGCAGCACCGGCAGGATCCGCTTGCTCAGCGGCTCCCCGTGCATCGCGCGATGATAAAGACCCTCGAGCACGGTCCGGAAGCCGCGCGCGCTGAAGACTGCGTTGAGCGGGCTGTCCGCGATCCAGTCCTGGCCGCGCATGCCGAAATACTGGCCGCCGCGCCGCGCGAGTTCGGCCGTGATGTATTCGCGCATCGGTGCGAGCACCACATCGGGCACGACGTTGTGAAGGACGCCGAACCCCTGCCGATTGATCGACGCGAACAGGTTCTCGACGTCCGTCATGTCGACGGACGCCAGCAGCTCGGAATCGAGCGCCTCAGTGGCTATCATTCCTCTCTCCTCTATGAGCGTCACGCACGCTCCCGCAGCGCGCGCGACGCCGCGACCGGCACAGCACTCACGATGCCGGTTCGCTTGTTATCGAACGATTTCGGCGAACCGAATCGCGTAAAGAAGCAGATGCATAAGAACAGTACGGTCGCGTACCGGGCCGCACCGTGCGCTCGCCAACGCAGCGGCAGGAACAAAAACCATGTCGCATGACATACCGCGGTCTCGCGCACGTTGTTCGGCAACGCTTTCCGGTCGCGCTCGGCCGTGGTCGACCACGGTCGAGCGTTGACACGCTGGTAAAATCGGTCGAATCGAAGCTGGTCCGTCTTCCTTCGGCAGCCTCATCTCGCCGCAGGCCAGAAAATTCTGCCTATCAATCCGCGTGTAAATTCCGTATGTCAGCCTCTACCGATCGCCACTCCGTGGACCGCAACGCCAACGACCTCGCCGCCGGGCTCCAACCCACCGGCACGCCGCCGGGCCGCCGCCAGATCCTCGTCACGTCCGCGCTGCCGTATGCAAACGGCCAGATCCACATCGGCCATCTGGTCGAATACATCCAGACGGATATCTGGGTCCGCGCGCTGCGCATGCACGGGCATGAGGTCTACTACGTCGGCGCCGACGACACGCACGGCACGCCGATCATGCTGAAGGCCGAGCAGGAAGGCATCACGCCCAGGCAGCTGATCGAACGCGTGTGGAACGAGCACACGCGCGACTTCAACCACTTCGGCATTTCGTTCGACCACTACTACACGACCGACTCCGAAGAGAACCGCGTGCTGTCGGAATCGATCTATCTGGCGCTGCGCGACGCGGGGCTCATCGACGCGCGCGAAATCGAGCAGGCCTACGACCCGGTCAAGCAGATGTTCCTGCCGGACCGCTTCATCAAAGGCGAATGCCCGAAGTGCGGCTCGAAGGACCAGTACGGCGACAGCTGCGAGGTATGCGGCTCGACCTATTCGCCGACCGATCTGATCAACCCTTACTCGGTCGTCTCAGGTGCGACGCCCGTGCGCAAGAAGTCGACGCACTACTTCTTCCGCCTGTCGGACCCGCGCTGCGAGGAATTCCTGCGCGGCTGGGTCGGCGGCCTCGCGCAGCCCGAAGCGACGAACAAGATGCGCGAATGGCTCGGTGCGGCCGGCGACGCGAAACTGGCCGATTGGGACATTTCACGCGACGCGCCGTATTTCGGCTTCGAAATTCCCGACGCGCCGGGCAAGTACTTCTATGTGTGGCTCGATGCGCCGGTCGGCTACTACGCGAGCTTCAAGAACCTGTGCGACAAGCGCGGCATCGACTTCGACGCGTGGATCCGCAAGGGTTCGAGCGCCGAGCAGTATCACTTCATCGGCAAGGACATCCTGTACTTCCATACGCTGTTCTGGCCCGCGATGCTCGAGTTTTCCGGCCATCGCACGCCGACCAACGTGTTCGCGCACGGCTTTCTGACCGTCGACGGCGCGAAGATGTCGAAGTCGCGCGGCACGTTCATCACCGCGAACAGCTATATCGAAGCGGGCATGAATCCCGAATGGCTGCGCTACTACTTCGCCGCGAAGCTGAACGGCACGATGGAAGACATCGACCTGAACCTCGAAGATTTCCAGGCGCGCGTGAATAGCGACCTCGTCGGCAAGTACGTGAATATCGCGAGCCGCGCGGCGGGCTTTCTGCTCAAGCGCTTCGACGGCCGCGTGCAGGACAGCGCGATGCATCATCCGCTGCTCGGCACGCTGCGCGCCGCGCTGCCGCAAATCGCCGCGCATTACGAGGCGCGCGATTACGGCCGCGCGCTGCGCCAGACGATGGAGCTCGCCGACGCAGTGAACGGCTACGTCGACACCGCGAAGCCGTGGGATCAGGCGAAAGAGCCGGCCAACGCGGTCGCGCTGCACGAAACCTGTACCGTCAGCATCGAGGCGTTCCGTTTGCTGTCGCTTGCGTTGAAGCCCGTGCTGCCGCAGGTCGCGCAAGCGGCCGAGGCGTTCCTCGGCATCGAGCCGCTCGTGTGGGCCGACGCGCAACGGCCGCTGTCGTCGGAGCGTCCGATCAGTGCGTACAGGCATCTGATGACGCGTGTCGATCCGAAGCAGGTCGACGCGCTGCTCGACGCGAACCGCTCGTCGCTGCAGGCGACCACATCTGCGCCGGCAGCGGCCAACCCGAATGGCGCAGCGGCGGCGGCAAAAGCCAAAGGCGCCACGGGCGCCAAAGGCGCCACGAACGGCGTGGACGCGAACGGCAAGGAAGAAGAGTCGTCGATCATCTCGATCGACGACTTCGCGAAGATCGATCTGCGCATCGCGAAGATCGTCGAGTGCAAGGCCGTCGAGGGATCGGACAAGCTGCTGCAGCTGACGCTCGACGTCGGCGAGGAAAAGACGCGCAACGTGTTTTCGGGCATCAAGTCCGCGTATCAGCCGGAGCAGCTGGTCGGCAAGCTCACGGTGATGGTCGCGAACCTCGCGCCGCGCAAGATGAAGTTCGGGCTCTCGGAAGGGATGGTGCTCGCGGCATCGGCGGCCGATGAAAAGGCCGAGCCCGGTATCTACGTGCTCGAACCCGATAGCGGCGCGAAGCCGGGCATGCGCGTGAAATAACGCGCCAGCAAGCACGCAAGCAGACGGAGCAAAGCACGAAACGGCTCGCCAGACGGCGAGCCGTGACGGCGAGCCATATCGGCGAGCCGTTTTACATGGTCACGCGGTTCCGCCCGGCGGTTCCGCTCGCGCATGCGCAGTCACATGGATGCGGCTGAAGGCGGTGCTATACAGGCAGCGATAGTATTCGAGCGGCTGGTGATCGCGCGTGCGTCCGACCGACTCGATCGACAGCACGGGCTGGCCGGCCGACAACTGCAGCAATGCGGCTTGCTCCTCGTTGGGCACCGCGGCTTCGAACCAGCGCTCGGAAAACTCGATCTGCAGGTCGTAGCGCTCCCGCATCACGCCGTAAGCCGATACGTTGTCCGCCATCAGCGACTCGAGCCCAGCTACCCGGTGACCCGCGAGCGTGAGCCACGACAAGGCGGTCGGCACTTCGTCGACCGAGTACAGCCGGTACAGCCGTAATACGTCGGCGCCTGGCGGCAAAGCGAGCATGTCGCGCTCGCGCTGCGACGGACGTTCGCGCGACATATGCAGAATGCGTGTCGTGACCCGGTGGCCGCGGCTGATCTCCGCGAACAGGCTCTCGTTCATCGAGGCGAAATCGACGTCCGTCTTGCGCGGCGCAACGTATATCCCTTGCCGCGGCACTTTGGTGATGAGCCCAGCCTTGACCAGCGAATCGAGCGCGAGTCGCACGATGGGCCGCGACACGCCGAGAAGGTCGCAAAGATTCTGCTCCGACGGCACACGTGCACGAGGGCTCACGCCCGGATTGCGGATGGCCGTCTCAAGAACGTTCTTGACCTGCACCCAAAGCGGTAGCGGTCCGGAACGGTCGAACTGCTCCGGTCCCCCGAGCAGGTCCTGAAGGTCGATTATCTCTGCGATGTCTGTCATATGAGTCGAGTCGGCGTGCGTTCCGATTATCGGCGAAGTCGGGCGATGTCACATCGGCACTGCAGATTCCGCTGAAATTCAGCTTGACAGTCCAGCCGACGTTGACCATGATTGTGGTTATAACCAACTGGTAATTACCACGTCAAGCCCTTTGAAGGCCAAGACGGACATGGAGACAACATGCATATCAGCGCCCTCTCGTCCTGTTATCCGTCGTGCAGCCCGCCGCATCGCCGTTTTTCGCCGCGCTTCATCACAGCGGGCTAAGTCGTCCGGCTGGCGCTCTTCGAGCACCGGGCGCCGTCATCCCCGATCCCTTTCACTGCGCGACACCGGCTGCGGCATTCTATCGGCGCCGGGCCGCGCCATGTCAGTAAGGGTTACTAACGTTGTGCAACAGATAGAGAAGAGGCATGGCTTCCACGGCATCTGCTTATCCTGAACGCTTCGGTCTTGCCGGCACGCGGGCGGTCGTCACCGGCGGCGCGAGCGGCATCGGCTATGAATCGGCGCGCGCGCTCGCCCAGTGCGGCGCGCGGCCGATCCTGCTCGATCGCGACAGCACCGCGCTCGAACGTGCGCAGGAAACGCTGCGCAACGAAGGCATCGATGCCGCGATCTACCGCATCGACGTCACCGACGCCGACGCGGTGCGGCGCATCGCGGACGAAATCGTCGAGCGCGAAGGCCGCATCGACACGCTCGTGAACAGCGCCGGCATCGCGCGCCTGAACAGCGTGTTCGAGACGCCCGACGACGAATGGCGGCAGGTCATGGACATCAACGTGAACGGCACCTTCTGGGTATCACGCGCGTTCGGGCGCCACATGGTCGCGCAGCGAGCGGGAAGCATCGTCAATCTCGGCTCGATGTCGGGCGTTATCGTCAACCGTCCGCAAAGCGCCGCGTCGTACATGACGAGCAAGGGGGCCGTGCACATGCTCACGAAGGCGCTCGCGACCGAATGGGCCAAAGACAACGTCCGCGTCAACGCGCTCGCGCCCGGCTATATCGGCACGGAAATGACGCTTGCCATGCGCGCGCGGCCCGAACTGTTCGATGTATGGATGGACATGACGCCAATGGGCCGCTGCGGCGAGCCCGCCGAAATCGCGTCGGCGGTGGTGTTCCTCGCCTCGACCGCATCGTCCTACATGACCGGCTCGATCGTCCCGATCGACGGCGGCTACACGTCCTGGTAACCCGCGAGAAACGGCACATGAACGAACACGAACTCAACCAGCGCCAATCGATCATCGACGCGTGCCGGCGCATGAATGCGCTCGGCGTGAACCAGGGGACATCGGGCAACATCAGCGTGCGTCACGAACACGGCATGCTCGTCACGCCGACGAGCATGCCTTACGACGCGATGGAGCCCGACGACATCGTCTATATGACGATGGACGGCGAAGCGCAGGGCAAGCGTCAGCCATCGAGTGAATGGCGTTTCCACCTCGACATCCTGCGCGCGCGTGCCGACGTCAACGCCGTGGTGCACACGCACCCGCCGTACTGCACGTCGCTGTCGATTCTCGAACGCCCGATTCCGCCGATCCACTACATGGTTGCGGTCGCCGGCGGCAGCGACATCCGCTGCGCCCCGTACGCGACCTTCGGCACCGAAGAACTCTCGGCCAATGCGCTCGTCGCGCTCGAAGGCCGCAAGGCATGCCTGCTCGCGCACCACGGAATGATCGCGACGGGCACGACGCTCGACAAGGCGATGTGGCTCACCGTCGAAGTCGAGACGCTGGCGCGTCAATATCTGACGTGCCTTCAGGTAGAAGAGCCGCCGCTCCTGTCGGTCGCGGAAATCGACAACGTGATCGCCCGCATGGGCAATTACGGCCACCGCGACTAGCTCGATGCAGGACGCCGGAAATAACCAACATTCAGGAGACAAACAACCATGCACAATCAGACGCTCGCTCGCGCCATGCCTCGCGCGATGCGCCTTCTTCCGGTAGCGGTGGCGCTTGTCGCCGCACTCGCGTGTGCCGCACCAACCGTGCACGCGGAGCCGTCGCTCAAGGGCAAGCGGATCGGCGTATCGATTACCGGCACGGACCACTACTGGGATCTGATGGCTTTTCGCGGCGCGCAGGACGAGATCAAGCGGCTCGGCGGCACGCCGATCGCGCTCGACGCGGGCCGCAAGGACCAGACGCAGGTTTCCCAGCTGCAGACGCTGATCGCGCAGAAACCCGACGCCATTATCGAGATTCTCGGCAACATCAAGGTGCTCGACCCGTGGCTGCGAAAAATCAGGGATGCCAGGATTCCGCTTTTCACGATCGACACGGCAACGCCCTACTCGCTCAACGTCACGACGTCGAACAACTACGACCTCGGCGCCGAAATCGCGCTGCAGATGGTGTCCGACATGGGTGGCAAAGGCAACGTGCTCGTCTTCAACGGCTTCTATAGCGTACCGGTATGCAAGATCCGCTACGACCAGATGAAGTACGTGCTGAGCGCTTTCCCCGACGTCAAGATCGTCGAGCCGGAACTGCGCGACGTGATTCCCAACACGGTGCAAAGCGCGTATTCGAATGTCTCCGACATGCTGACCAAATACCCGGCGCCGGGCTCGATCAACGCGATCTGGTCGTGCTGGGACGTGCCGCAGATCGGCGCGACGCAAGCCGTGCAGGCGGCGAAGCGCCCGGAGATCAAAACCTATGCGATCGACGGCAGTCCCGACGTCGTGAAGATGGTCGCCGATCCGAAGTCGCCGGCGGGCGCGGTCGGCGCACAGCAGCCCTATGAAATCGGCAAGACGTCGGCGGCCAACGTCGCGGCCTATCTGTCCGGCGAGAAGGTGCCGCCGTTCACGTTCGTGCCGTCCGTGCTCGTGACGAAGAAGAACGCCGGCACCACCGCCGGCCCGATTCTGCAACAGGCCGAAAAGGTCAGCGGCAAGTAACGCCCCGGACCCTCCCGGGCATTGCCATCAGTGTGTTTCGCAGCGACGCTTCCGGGCGGCGCGGGTTCGTTGCCCGCCCGGCCCGGAAGTGCCGCGATCAACGGAGGCAACATGCGCAACGATGAACGGCGCATCGCGATCTCGATGAAGGGCATCAGCAAACGCTTCGGCGCGGTCCAGGCGCTCGCGGACGCGAACCTCGAGGTGGCGTGCGGCACGATCCATGGGCTCGTCGGGCAGAACGGCGCGGGCAAGTCGACCATCATCAAGGTGCTGGCCGGCATCAATGTGCCGGACAGCGGCGAGATCCGCATCATGGGCGAGCGCGTCGACCACCTGACGCCCGCGCGCGTCGAAGCGCTCGGCGTGCACTTCATCCACCAGGACCGGCTGCTCGTGCCGACTGCGACCGTCGGCGAAGCGGTGTTCCTGCGGCACGAACCGCGTATCGGACCGTTCGTCAACAAGCGGCGCATGGAACGCGAAGCGGCCGCGCTGCTGAAAAAATACTTCGACCTCGAATTGCCGCGCAACCTGCTGATCCAGGACCTGACTACCGCCCAGCAGAAGATCGTGCAGATCACACGCGCGCTCGCGCAGCGCGCGCGCGTGCTCGTGCTCGACGAACCGACCGCCGCGCTCGTCAGAAGGGAAGTGGACAGCCTCTTCACCGTGCTGCGCCGCCTGCGCGACGACGGCATCGCCGTGATCTTCATCTCGCACTACATGCAGGAAATCGAGTCGCTGTGCGATGCCGTCACGGTCATGCGCAACGGCACCGACGTCGGCGTCGTGTCGCCGAAAACCACGCCGGTGGACGACATCATCTCGATGATGATCGCGCGCGACGTCGGCGAAATGTTCCCGGCGCGCGACGTCACGCCAGGGCCGCCCGTGCTCGAAGTCGCCGGCCTGTCGCGTGCCGGCGCCTTCCACGACGTGAGCCTCGCCGTGCGTCGCGGCGAGATCGTCGGGCTGACCGGACTGCTCGGCTCGGGCGCGAAGGAGCTCGTGCAATGCCTGTTCGGACTGGGTCAGGCCGATCACGGCAACGTCAGCGTCGACGGCAAACGCGTGCCGCTTCGCTCGCCGATGGACGCGGTCAGAAACGGCATCGCGATGCTGCCCGAGGACCGGCGCGCGCATGGCGTCGCGCTCGGCCTGTCGGTGCGCGAGAACGTGAGCCTCGCGAGCCTCACGCGCTACAGCCGCATCGGCTTCATGCGCGGCGGCGACGAGCGCTCGGCGGTCGGCGATTTCATCCGCGAGCTGTCGATCAAGACACCGGGCGGCGACACGCTCGTGCGTCATCTGTCGGGCGGCAACCAGCAAAAGGTTGCGATCGCGAAGTGGCTCAGTTGCCAGTCGAAGGTCTATGTGCTTGACGAGCCCACGGTGGCCGTGGACGTCGCCGCCAAGGTCGAGATCTACACGCTGCTGAACCGTCTCGCGAGCGAAGGCGCGGCGATCCTGATGCTGTCTTCCGATCTGCTCGAGCTGTCCGATTTCTGCGATCGCGTGCTGGTGATCTATCGCGGCGAGCTCGTCGGCGAATTCAGCGGCGCGCGCCTGAACAGCGACCAGTTGCTCGCCGCCTCGTCGGGCGCATCACTTGCCGAAGGAGTCACCGTATGACAGCCATCCAACGCGCCTTGCTCGAGAACGTCGCCACCGGGCGACAGCCGCCGCCCGCGCGTGGGCGGCGCAAGGCGATCGGCTCGCTGGCGATCCGCCTTGCCGCCGTCGGCGCTTTCGTCGCGATCCTGCTGTATTTCGCGTTCGGCGCGTCCGGTTTCATGACACCGGGCAATCTCGTCAATATCGTCGAGCAGTCCGCCATCCTCGGCGTGATGGCGTTCGGCATGTCCGTCGTCATCATCGGCGGAGGTTCGAACGTCACCGACGGCGGCATCGACCTGTCGATCGCGGCCAACATGGGCGTGTGCGCCGCCGTCTACGCGAAGCTGCTCACGCTCGGCGTTTCCGACGCGCTCGCACTGCCGGCCGTCGCCGCGACCGGCATCGCGATCGGCCTGCTCAATGCAGTCGCGGTCGTGCGCCTGGGCATTCTGCCGTTGCTCGCCACGCTCGCCGTGATGAACATCGCGGCCGGCGCCGAACTGACGATCACGCAGAACACCGTGATCAGCGTGTCGTCGCCGCTCATGACGTTCATCAGCTCGGCGTCGTTCCTCGGCATCTCGGCGCTCGCATGGACGCTCGCGCTCGCCTCGGCCGCCATGATCCTGCTCGTGCATCACACGGGCTTCGGCCTGCGCCTGTACGCCGTGGGTGGACATCCGGAAGCGGCGCGCTCGACCGGTATCGGGGTCGGCCGCTATCTGACGTTCACGTATCTGTTCAGCGGTCTGTGCGCGGCGCTCGCGGCCGTCCTGACGGTCGCGCGCCTCAGTTCGAGCACGCCGGGCTCCGGCGACATGCTGCTCCCGGTGCTCGCCGCCGCACTGCTCGGCACCGTCTTCTCGCGGCGCTTCGTGCCGACCATCGGCGGCACGCTGCTCTCCGTGCTTTTCATCGGCTGCCTCGCGAACGGCTTCCAGTTGCTGAACGTATCGAGCTACTGGGTGAACGGCGTGCAAGGCACGCTGATCCTGCTCGTCGTCGCGACCACGTCGTTCGCCCGCAAACCGGAGAGCGCTCAATGAGCACCACGCCCGCACAGGCCGGCGCCGCGTCGCGCCACTTCTCGCAGATCGGCAGGCTCGCCGCGAACTACAGTCTGATCGTCGTGTTCGCGCTGATCTGCATCGTCTTCTCGCTCGTCGCCGACACGTTCCTGAGCCCGGCCAATCTTTTCAACGTGCTCGTCAACAACGTCGTGCTGCTCGCGATCGTCGCGCTCGGGCTCACGCTCGTCGTCTCGTCGGGCGGCATCGATCTGTCGGTCGGCGTGGCCGTCGACCTCGCCAGCATGATCTTCGTGATGCTGCTCGGCGCGGGACACGGCGTCGCGGCGAGTCTCGCCGCGGGCCTCGGCGTCGCCGTGTTGGTCGGCGTGCTCAATGCGATCCTCATCACGCGGCTCAGGATCAGCCCGTTTCTCGCCACCCTCGGCGTGCTTTTCATCGGACAGAGCACGCAACAGCTCGCCACCGGCGGCGGCCAACCGATCTATCTGATCACGGGCCAGCCGGCCGCGGCGTTCGACAGCATCGCGCGCTCCGCGCTGTTCCATGTGCCGACGCCTGTCATCGTGCTGTTCGCGTGCGCCCTCGCCGTCTATCTGCTGCTGCACCGGTCCGTGTTCGGCCGGCAGATCGTCGCGCTCGGCGTGCAGCCCGGCGTCGCGCGCTACTCGGGCATTCGCGTCGCAAGGCAGCTTTCGTGGGTGTATATCGCGGGCGCGCTGCTCGCTGGCATCGCGGGCATTCTGCTCTCGGCAACGGTGAAGTCGTATGTGCCGCTGTCGGGCAACGCGTTCCTGCTCGATGCGATCGGCGCCACGTTCATCGGTACGACGCTGAGCACCGAGCGGCGCCCGAGCGTCCCCGGCACCCTGATCGGCGTGCTGATGCTCGCGGCCATGAAAAACGGGCTGCTGCTCGTCGGCTGGAATTTCTACTGGCAGCAGGTCGGCATCGGCGTGCTGGTGTTCGTCGTTCTCGCGGCCAGCTTCGCGCTGCGCCGCCGCTCTCACTGATGAAGGAAAACACACGTGACTACATTCGACGTTAGCTGCATCGGCTTTCACGTGCTCGACGTGCTCGGACGTCCGGTAACGGCGATTCCGCCCGGCGGGCGCGCGGCCTACATCGAGGAAATCTGCATGACGGTCGCGGGTACGGCCGGCGCGACATCGGTCGCCTGCGCAATGCTCGGTATCCGCACGCGTTCGGTGACGACCGTGGGCACCGACGACATGGGCGATTTCCTCATCGCGAAGATGCAGGGCTATGGCGTCGACTGCGCACTCGTGTCGCGCACGAGCGACGTGCAGACCTCCGCGACGATTCTGCCTGTGCGCCCCAACGGCGAGCGCCCGGCGCTGCATGTGCCGGGCAGCGCCAACGCCTTCACCGTGCGCGCCGAGCAGTTCGACGCGGCGCTCGATGCGCGCCTCGTGCATGTGGGGGGGACCGGTCTCATGAAAGCGTTCGACGGCGAGCCGACCCTCGCGCTGCTGCGCCGTGCGAAAGAGCTGGGCCGCATCACGACCTTCGATCTGATCCAGGCGACGCCCGAGACGATTGCACTCGTCGAGCCGTGCCTGCCGTATCTCGACTACTTCGTGCCGAGCATCGACGAAGCGTCGGAAATGGCGGGCACGACCGATGTCGCCGAGGTTGCGCGCTTCTTCCGCGCGCGCGGCGTGAAGAACTGCATCCTGACGCTTGGCGCGCATGGCGTCTATGTCGCGCCCGAGTATGGCGAGCCGTTCACGCTGCCTGCGTTCGACATCGCCGTATCGGATACGACCGGCTGCGGCGACAGCTTCACGGCAGGCATCATCGTCGGGCTGACTAAGGGCTGGGACTTGCGCGAGTGCGCGCGCTTCGCGTCGGCCGTCGCGGCGAAAGTCGCGATGGGACTCGGCTCGCAAGGCAAGCTCAAATCGTTCGACGACACCGTCGAGGCGCTGCGCACTCTGCCGGCCAGACAGCACACGCCTCTCACTGCAGCCCAATTCTGATCGCGGAGAACATCGACATGCAAAACAGGGACTCGACCCGCCCCGTCGCACTGGTAACCGGCGCAAGCCGCGGCATCGGACAGGCGCTTGCGCTCGGCTTCGCCGACGCCGGCTACGACATCGTCGTCACCGACCTGCCGCAAACCGAAGCCGAACTGCGCAAGACCGCCGACCTGATCGGCCGGCGCGAGCGCAAGGCCCATCTGTTCACGCTCGACGTCAGCGACCGCAAACAGATCGACGACGTGACGCAGCGCGCGCTCGCGGCGGCCGGCCGCATCGACGTGCTCATCAACAATGCCGGCGTGCTCAAGCCCTCGCTGCTGCAGGATCTCGACGAAAAGACATGGGACACGCACTTCGACGTCAACGTGAAGGGCGTGCTCATGATGTGCCAGGCCGTCGTGCCGCATATGCGCGAGCGCAAGGCGGGGCGCGTCATCAACATCGCGTCCATCGCCGGCCGTCAGGGCGTGGCGACGCAGGGCCACTACGCCGCGACCAAGTCGGCCGTCATCACGCTCACGCGCGTGCTCGCGCAGGAAGTGGGCATGGACGGCGTGACCGTCAATGCGATCTGCCCCGGCATCATCCTCACCGAAATGGGCCGCAACAATCTCGGCAGCGAAGCGGCCGTGCGTCACTGGGAAGAAGTCGCCGCGCTCAAACGGCTCGGCAAGCCGGAAGACATCGTCGGACCCGCGCTCTTCTTCGCTTCGGAGCAGTCGGCTTTCGTGACCGGGCAGGCGCTCAACGTCTGCGGCGGCATCTACTTCCATTGAACGGAGACAACCGATGGTGAGGACTGACCGCTTCTATATCGATGGCCAATGGGTCGCGCCGCGCGGCACGGATACCTTCGCGATCGTCAACCCCGCGACGGAGGCCGTCATCGGCCAGCTCGCGATGGGCAACGCCGATGACGCGGCCGCGGCCGTCGATGCCGCGCAGCGCGCATTCGACGCGTGGTCGGCCACGTCGCGCGAGACGCGCCTCGGCCTGCTCACGCGCCTGCTCGAGCGATACAACGCCGGCGCGCAAGAGATGGCGGAACTGATGACCGCCGAGATGGGCGTGGCGAGCGGGTTCTCGCGCGGCGCGCAGATCGCGCTCGGCCGCGCGCATCTCGAAACCGCGATCCGCGTGCTGCGCGAATTCAGCTTTACCGAAACGCGCGGCGCGACCGTGCTCGCGAAAGAGCCGATCGGCGTGTGCGCGCTGATCACGCCGTGGAACTGGCCGATGAACCAGCTCGTCGTGAAGGTCGCGCCCGCCCTGGCCGCCGGCTGCACGATGGTCGTCAAGCCCAGCGAATTTTCGCCGTACAGCGCGCTGCGCTTCGCGCAGATGATCGATGACGCAGGCTTTCCCCCGGGCGTGTTCAACCTCGTCAACGGCGACGGCGCGATCGTCGGCGAAGCCTTGTCGCGCGATGCTCGCGTGGATATGGTGTCGATCACGGGTTCGACGCGCGCGGGAATTGCCGTCGCCAAGGCCGCGGCGCAGACCGTCAAGCGCGTGCATCAGGAACTGGGCGGCAAATCGGCCAATATTATTTTCGACGATGCCGATTTCGATCGCGCAGTCGCATTTGGTGTGCGCGCGAGCTATCTCAACTGCGGGCAGTCGTGCAGCGCCCCCACCCGCATGCTGGTGCCTCGCGCGCTGATGTCGCGCGCCGCGCGCATTGCCGCGCAAACCGCGAATGCGATCCGCGTCGGCCCGCCGGAACACGAGCATTCGGAACTCGGACCGGTCGTCAACGCGAAGCAATACGCGCATATCCAGGCGCTGATCGAAAGCGGCGTCGCGCAGGGCGCGACGCTCGCGGCGGGCGGCCCGGGCCGACCCGAAGGCGTCGACAAAGGCTATTTCGTGCGGCCCACCGTGTTCGCGGACGTCACGCCCGACATGCGCATCGCGCGCGAGGAAATCTTCGGGCCCGTGCTGTCGATCATTGCATTCGACGACGAAGCGCACGCGCTCGCCATCGCCAACGACAGTCCATATGGTCTCGCCGGCTACGTGCAGACGAACGACCAGGACAGGGCACGGCGCGTCGCGGCGAAGCTGCGCGTGGGCAACGTCTACATCAACGAAGCACCGTGGGATGCGAACGCGCCGTTCGGCGGCTACAAGCAGTCGGGTAACGGCCGTGAACACGCGGAGTTCGGACTCGGCGATTACCTCGAACTCAAGGCGATCGCGGGTTTCTAGATGAGTCATGGCTATGCCGCGCATCACGCGGCCCACAAGCGCCTGTCGACGCTCGGCGCAGGCGCTTTCTTCCTGTTCGTAACGGCACTGGGCTGGGCGCTGAACTGGCCCGCCATGAAAATCCTGCTGCGGGAATGGCCTCCGCTCTTTTCGCGCGGCGTCGCCGGCGTGACGGCGTCGATCATTCTCGCGATCGTCGCCGCGCTGTGCGGCGAGCGCCTGCGTGTGCCCTGGTCGCTGATGCCGCGCATCATGCTCGCTTCGTGCACAAACGTGCTCGCGTGGATGGGTCTGTCGACCTTGTCGATGAAATGGCTCAGCGTCAGCGAAGGCGCGCTGCTCGTCTACACGATGCCGATCTGGTCGATGCTGCTTGCGTGGCCGGTGCTCGGCAGGCGGCCGTCGCGCATGTCGCTGCTCGCGATCGTGCTGGGCATGTCGGGCCTCGTGGTCCTGCTCGGCGGTCGCGGACTCGCCTTCGATGCGGGCAAGCTCGAGGGCATTGCGTGTGCGCTGGGCGCCGCCGTGCTGTTTGCGTTCGGCACCGTCAATTCACGCGACCCGTTGCCTGTGCCGCCCATTGCGCTCGTCGCGTGGCAGGTCGGGTTGGGATGCGTGCCGCTGGTGCTGGCGGGGATCGTGCTGGAACACCCGAGCTTCGCGAGTCTGAAGCCGGACGGCATGGCCGTCATGGTCTACATGACGCTCGTCCCCATGGGCGTGTGCTACCTGACGTGGTTTGCCACTTTGCGCAAGCTGCCTGCGGACGTCGCCGCGACCGGCATGCTGCTCGTGCCGATCATGGGCATCGTCGCAGCCGCTTGCGCACTCGGAGAACCGCTCGGAGCGAGCGAAGCCGTGGCGATGATGCTGACGCTCGGCGGCGTTGCCGTCGCATTGCGATGCGGCACGGCGGCGCGGCATGCTCACCAGGGCCACCGGTCGAACCGGCGCGTATAAAGCAGATCCATGCCCTGGAACGTGCCGCCGTAAGCGGCCACCGACCAGTAGCGCGTGAGGTTCAGCGTCGCCTTGATCGCGTTGCTCGCCGACTGCAGCCCCTGCTCGTAACCGACCACGAAACGCTCGTTGATCGCCTTCGACACCATCACGACCTGCGGATCGGTCAGGCCCACTTCGCTGCGTCCGATCGAAAACTCGTCGAGTCCGAAAGTCTGCGCGATGCGCTTGCCGCTCGCGCTGCCGAGCAGCGCGAGCGCGGTGGTCATCGTGCTCTGCTGACCGAGGTTGTTGCCCTGATCGGTGCCGTGACCGAACAGCAGCCACGAGAGCTTCTCATTGTCGGACACGTTCGGCTCCGAGACGAGCTTCGCGACCGGCGACTGGATCGTGCCCGTCACCTGCACGCCCGCCTCGACCTCCTGATTGCGGCGCATCGCGAGAATATTGATGCCCGGGTTCGCGACCGGTCCGTTGAACGTGAAGAAGCCGTTCTCGATCGTGAGCTTGCGGCCGAACGCGGTATAGCTCGACCCTTCGGTCACGCGGACATTGCCGACCGCGCGTAGCGGCATGTTCGGCGCGGACAGCGCGGTGATCGTGCCGCGCAGCCCGACGTCGGCGCCCTGCCCGCGGAAGCGGAAGTCGTTGCCGAGATCGATGTCGATATTCGCGCGCGGCGCGAACGGGCCGACCGGCCTCGTCGCGGTGCCGACTTCGGGCGGTTTGCCGCCGATCACCGAGCCGTCCGGCCGCACGATCACGACGTCGTCGCCGAGGCTCGGCGCGCCCTGCTCCGGCATGTCGAACAGCGCATGCTCGACGTTGAACTTGCCGTTGATCGCCAGTCCGCCCTGCTGCCCCGCGTTCGCGACGCTCGCGCTGCCGGACAGCACCAGTTGCCGTTCCGGCGACGCGAACAGTTCGAGATGATCGGCGACGATGCTCGCGGTCAGGTCCGGCTCCGCGTTATCGAGCCGTACGCGGCCCGTCGCGCGCAGCGTGCCGTCGCCGCCGTGAAACTCGACCTGCTGGAATTCGACGAGATTCTCCGACAGCGCGATGCGCACGACGCCGTTCTTCAACTGCACGCCGAGATCCACGGCAGTCGCCGACAGGCCGTCGCCGACCAGCGAGCCCGACAGATTCGGCTTCGCCACCGTACCGCCGAGCGCGAGGCGCAACGCAAGATGGCCGTCGAGCAGATAGCTCGGACCGAACAGGCCGCCCGTCGTTTTCAGCGACGGCACGTTCGCGTCGATCTTGCCGGTCAGCGGCGCGTTTTCGTCGAGCGTCAGCACGCCGTCGCGCATCGCAAGCGCCGTGTGCGCCTCGGCGTCGATCACGCCGAGGCGGCTCGCCTGCGCATGCGCGGTCAGGTTCACGCGGTTGCCGGCCGCAAAATCGACGCGCGACGAAATATCGGTGACGCCGAGCGACGCGAGGCCGCGCCCCACTTCGACCGTCACGTCGCCGCTGCGGCGCTTCAGCTGGATATGCCCGCTCGAGGTGTCGCCGAGCGCGAAGTCCCAGTCGCCATCGAAAACGAGGTCGGTTTTCGCGAGCGGCGCCGCGCCCGTGAACTCCTGGCGCAGCTGCTGCAGGCGCGCGACCGAAATGCCGCTCAGCGTGCCGGCCGAGCGTATGCGCCCGTGGTCGTACGACAGCGATTTCAGGTCGAGCAGCGCGCCTTCGAGCGTGAGGCGCGTCGCGCCGAGCGTGAGACGCTGCGGGCCCGTGCTGACCGCGAGCGGCGACTCCATGTTCAGCGCGGGCGTGCCGCGGTTTTGCAGCCGCGTGATCGTGCCGTCCCAGTGCGTGCCGTCGCGCGCGTCGGTCAGATGCCCGTTTGCGGCGAGCGTCAGATCGAGCGGCCGGTCGCGCAACGCGCCGGCAGCCGCGGCCTCGAACGTATGGTTGGCGCGCGTGCCGTTCAGGCGCGCAGTGAGCGTCTTCAGTTCGATACCCGCGGTGCTCAGATTGCGCGCGTCGGTCGTGAACACCATTGCGCCATTTGCGCCGTCGCGCAACTCGGCATGGCCTTCCGCGTGGCCGACGCGGTTCGAGCCGAATACCACGCTGTCGGCCTGGTAAGCGAGCGTCACGTTCGGATGCGCGAAGGTGCCCGTCAGATCGCCGTCGGCATGGACGAGACCCGCGACGCCGAAGCCGAGCCGGTCGAGCTCCGGCGCATCGACGCGAAAGCGCAGCCGGTCGCCGCGGCCGCCGAAACTGCCTTGCAGGTCGACCTGGTTGCCGGCCACCGACAAGCTCGCGTGGCTCGGCAGAATGCGCGAGCCGGCCAGCTGGATCGTGCCGCCGCCCGTCATCGGCAGGTTGTCGTACATGCTGTCGCCGAGCTTGAATTCGGCCCGCGTCGTGAAGGTCGGCGCGAACAGGCCGGTCGCCGCGATCGTGCCGTTGATGCGCGCCTCGATTTTTCGCGCGGACGCGGGTTTGGCCGGCGCGGCGGGTTCGGTTGCCGTAGCGGGTTTGCCGGGCGCGGCGGCGTTAGCGGCGACGGCCGCGCCTTTTCTGCCCGTGGCCGGCGCCCTGGCCGCCGGCTTCGGCGTCATCAGCGACGTCAGCGAAAGCGGATCGAAGTCGGTCAACGCCGCCTTCAGGTTGTATGTCGAACTTGCGTCGTTCTTGATCGCGCCGGACAGGTCGATGCGCCCTTTGCCCGACGTCAGCCGCACGTCGTTGAAGCTCGTGCGCGCGGGGTCGAGCGTGACCTTGCCCTGCACGCGCAGCGCCGCGTGCGGATCGGCGAGATCGAGCGTCACGGTGCGGATATCGTCGTTCAGACGAATCGCGATCGGGCCGGCGAACTGTGTCGGCCGCACGCTCGCAACGAGCGCGTTCAGGTCGAGTTTCGCAACCTTCAGATCGAGGCGGCCGCGCTTGCCGGCGAGCGAGCCGTCGCCCGTTACGGTCGCGTTCCTGACGAGCCGCACGTTCAGATTCGAGATGCGCTGCGCCTGCGCGTCGAGCCGCACGTCGGCGTTTGCGTCGATCAGCGGCAGCAGGTGCGCGTCGATCGAGCCCGGTTTCGCATTGACGATCGACACCGAGCCGGTGACCGCGAAGCCGCGCGGGCGCGTCGCCGTGATGGCGGGCGTCGCGGCGCTTGCGCTGTTTGCGGGGCTTGCCATGTTCGCGGCGCTCGCCGCATGTGCGGAGCTGGCGGGCGCAATCGTGCCGCCGCCAGTTCCGGCCGTTTCGCTGGCCGCCGCTGCGCTCGCGCCGCCCGGCGCTTGCGGCCCGTCGAACCCGGCCGGCGCCTGCTCCCCGGCCGGCCGCAAATCCGCGCGCACGGCGAGATCGGCCGCGGGCGCGCCCGGCGAAAACGCCTGCGGGTTCACATGATCGAAGGTCAGCGTGGCGCGCCGCAGCGGCACGTCGGCGAACGGCGTCGCCTCGACGCGCGCGTGACCGTTGAGCTTCATCCCGCTTGCATCGAGTTCGGCGACGAGCGTCTCGAGCGTGCCCGACACATGTCCCTGCACCTGGACCGCTTCGTCGTTGACCTTGCCCGCATAGCTGGCCTCGCCGGTCAGCGCAAACGGCCGCACGCCATCGAGTTTCGCCCGCGCGGTCACCGCGCCGAACGGCGTATCGAGGCGCTCGACCGCCGCCTCGTGGTGCCGCCCGTCGCTGCGCCCATGGAACAGCAGCCCCGAGTATTCGCTCGTCGACGCGCCGTCGTGCAGCAGCAGCTTGTCGACGCTGAGGTCGCGCACCTCGAGCTGCATCGGCAAGCGCAGGTCTTCGGGCAGCGTCAGCGGCTTCGACGGCTCGGTCGACGGCGCGATGCGCGCGTCGATCGTGCCGACATGCAGATAGTCGACGGCGAACTTCCAGGGCCGGTCCGATAGCGCCCACTTGCCCGATGCGCGGTCGACGCGGATCTCCGTGCCGCTGCCATCGAGACTGCGCCATTGCACATGGGCAAGGCGCACGCCCGTTGCCAGCGTGCCGCCCTCGAGCGTGCCCGCGAGCCGGCCGCCGAGCAGCTTGACCGCCGCCTGCCACGCGTAGGCCGTGCCGCGCTCCGTGACGACGACGCCATACAGCGCACCGGCCAGCAGCGCGATGATCAGCGCCGGTACCAGCGTCGCCCACAGAAGCGCGCGCCACAGGCGCCGGCGGCGCCTCGGCGGCGGCGGCGTGGCGGCGCCGCCCGGACCGCCGCCTGAGCCGCCTGAGCCGCCTGAGCCGTCGGCACCGCCTGCGACGTCACGACCGCGCGCACCGCCTGCCGGCCCATCGCCGAGCCCGCCGGCCCCGCGGTACCCGCCCGTGCCGCCCGCCCCGCCGGGCGGCACGTCGGCCGGGCGATCCGATGACAGGTGAGCGATACGGTCCGTGGTCATGCGTCGGGTGCTGTGGGATTCAAGGTTGATCAGAACGCAATGCCGAGCGTCAGATACGGACGCACGTCGTGATTGCGAATGCCATAGGCGAGGTCGACGTTGACCGGCCCGACCGGGCTGCGCCAGCGCGCGCCGAAGCCGACGCCGGGGAAGAACTCCTTCTCGTGCCAGTTGTCGGTGGCCGTGCCGATGTCGAAGAACACGGCCGCGCCCCAGTCGTGGCTGAACCAGTGCTGGTATTCGGAGCTGGCCGTCATCAGGTATTTGGTCGGCAGCACCGAGCCGCCGACGTTGTTGCCGATGCTCTGAAAGCCATAACCGCGCACCGAGTTCGAGCCGCCCGCGCGAAACAGCAGCGACGCCGGCACGCCGCTCGACGGCCCGCTCGTGAACACGCCGCCGAGTTCCGCGCGAAACAGCACGAGATCGCGCTGACCGACGGGAATGTACTGCTGGCCGCGCGCATAGCCGCGGATAAACGTCTGATCGGTGAGCACGCCTTTCACCGCGAAGCCCGCTTCCGCATGAATCAGATTGCCCGAGCGCGGAAACAGCGGATCGTCCGTATTGCGGCGCGTCCACGACCACGCGGGCACGAGCGCGCGCGCCGTGGTCGGCGCGGCCGCGTTCTGGTCCAGCCGGTCCTGGTAATAGAGGAACGAGTAGTTGTAGTCGATGTACTGCGACGTGCGCGCGCGCTGCACGCCCGCACGCAGGCTGTAGATGCGCGTGTCGGAGACGTCGGTTGTCGTATAGGACGCAAGCGCGCTGTTGGTCCAGCCGCGCTTGCCCGGCTGCATCGACAGCTGGATCTGCCCGTACTGCTGGATCTGGTCGAGCCGGCCCGACACCGTAAACGGCCACGCGGCGCCGAACGTGTCGAGATACGTGTACGAGCCCTGCACGTGCGCGCCCGTGTCCGTCGCATAGCCGACGCCGCCGCGCACGCTGTTGTACGGGTATTCGCTCACTTTCACGTGCATCGGCGTGTCGAGCGGTTTCGCGGGATCGTTGTCGACGTCGATCGCGACGCTCGCGTAGTACGGCGTGTTCTGCAACTGGCGCTGCAGTTCGGTGACGCGCTGCACGTCGTAGATCTCGCCCGGCGAAATCGGATTCACGTTGTCGACGATGCTTTCCGGGTAACGACGTGTGCCCGAGACGTCGAGCTTGCCGAGCGTGAAGGTCGGGCCGCTGTCGAAGGTCACGGACAGTTTCGCGTCGTGGGTCTGCGGATCGATGCGCGCTTCCGACTGGTAGATTTTCGCGCCGAGATAGCGGCGCGCCTGCAGCGCCTTCAACGCCGCGTTCTTCGCGCCGTCCCAGCCCGACTGCGTGAACGGGTCGCCGTCGTGCAGCGAGAATGCAAAACGGGTCGCGTTCTCCTGCGCGGGGTCTTCGGTCTCGACCGGGCCGCGAAACGACAGCGTGATCGACGAGATGGTCGTGAGCGGACCGGCATCGACATGCACGGCGACCTTGCGCCTGCCGTCGACGGTACGCACGTCCGTGCGCACGACCGGCGTGAAGTAGCCTTGCGTTGCCGCGAGATCGCGCACCTGCTGCGGCGCGGCGGTCACGAGAAAATCGAACTGCTCGCTGCTGATGTCGTCGTGCTTTGCAAAGCGCGCCAGATCGAGGTGCTCTTCGAGAAGCTTGCGCAGCGAGCGCGGCGTCGCATCGACGTCGACGTCGTAGGACGCGCGTTTTTTCGCCGCGTGCGCGGCCGGCGCGCCGGCCGCCATCAGAAACAGGACGGCGACGATCGCGACAACGAGCCATGCGCGCGAAGGCCGCGCGGCGGGCGGCGGCCGCGCGGCGCGGCGCCGCGATTGCGACGGTTCGATTGACCACCCCGCCAAACACGACCTCCGGCAATTGTGATTTCGACAGTTTCTGGCTTCGGCCAGTCCGCGGCGGGACTGAAGCTCGTTATTTGACCACATCGGCGCGGCCGCGCATCCCGAATTCAGGGTCGCACGGCAGCGGGCGGGCGGCGCCAGCGAAGCATGCCGGGCGGCAGGTAATGATCCGGCAACGGGCGCCCGCCTTGGACGGCTTGCGCCGGCCGATGTTCCGTTGATGTTTCCGTCGATATTCCCGCCGGCGTATCGCGAATATCGGCGCCAGCGTGTTCCACGAATGCGGCGCCGGCTTCGCCCGAGCGGAACCGGCGCACGCGCCTTTACTGTCGGAATCGCCGACAGCCCGCGCGCATGCGTTAAAATTACGTCCTACCCGAACGGCCGCCCACGCGGCGCCTTTTTCTCCACTGGATTTCGAGCCATGTATCAGTCGGACATCACGCAATTCCTGAATCAGCTGAAAGAGCAGAAGCCGCAACTCGAAGACGAACAGCGCCGCGGCCGCGCGCTGCTGTGGGACAAGCAGCCGATCGACCTCGACGAGCGCTCGGAGCAGCAGGCCGCACGCGTGAAGCAAACGCCGTACGTCTACTACCAGAACTTCTAACGTGTCTTCTGCCGACGAGGCCGGCGGCGCTCAGTTGCCAGAACAGTTGCCCGATCAGCCGTCGGCTCACTTGCCCGCGCCGGTCGCTTTACAGCCCGCTTCACAGCCCGCTGCGCAGCCCTCTGCGCAGCCCGCCGCGGCGCATGCGCATGCCGCTGCCATGCACGGTCCCACTGCGCCGGGCAACGCCGCCCTGACCGCGCCCGCGACCGATTCGACGCCCGACACCGTGGACGGCATCGCATTCGCACGCCTGTACGGCGAACCGCTCTTCAAGCTGCCGCAGGATCTCTACATCCCGCCGGACGCGCTCGAAGTCTTTCTCGAGACTTTCGAAGGCCCGCTCGACCTGCTGCTGTATCTGATCCGCAAGCAGAATTTCAACGTGCTCGACATTCCGATGGCCGACGTGACCGCGCAGTATCTCGGCTACGTCGAACAGTTGCGCAAGTCGAACCTCGAGCTCGCCTCCGAATATCTGCTGATGGCCGCGATGCTGATCGAGATCAAATCGCGGATGCTGCTGCCGGTGAAGAAGGCCGACACCGGCGAAGAAGCGGAAGACCCGCGTGCGGAACTCGTGCGGCGCCTGCTCGAGTACGAGCAGATGAAGCTCGCCGCCCAGCGGCTCGATCATCTGCCGCAACTGGGCCGCGACTTCCTGCGCGCCGAGGTCTACATCGAGCAGAGCATTACGCCGCGCTTTCCGGACGTCAACACGGACGATCTGCGCGCCGCGTGGGCCGACGTGATCAAGCGCGCGAAGCTCGTCCAGCATCACCGGATTTCGCGCGAAGAACTGTCGGTGCGCGAACATATGAGCGTGATCCTGCGCAAGCTGCAGAACGCGCGCTTCATGGAGTTTGCGGAGCTGTTCGACGTGTCGCGCGGCGTGCCGGTCGTCGTCGTGAACTTCATTGCGATGCTCGAGCTGTCGCGCGAGTCGCTGATCGAAATCACGCAGGCCGAACCGTTCGCACCGATTTACGTGCGGCTTGCATACCTGCCCGCCTGATCCTTGTCTTTCGCCGCGCCTCGTTCACTTGCCCGCACGCGCCTCCAGTTGGTGCGCCGCGCCTGCAAATCCTCTACAATCCGGCGCTTCAAGCCCTGCCGCCTCTGCTTCGAAACAGGCGCGGGCACAGCCGATGCGCGATGCGAGACACTGCGGCCAGGCACGGCGCAGCGCGCGCCCCGCGTGAGAACCGCTATCCGACCATGAAAGTCATCAGCTCGATCCAGGAATTGCGCGACCAGTTGCGCGGCCAGAACCGTACCGCGTTCGTGCCGACCATGGGCAATCTGCACGAAGGTCATCTGTCGCTGATGCGGCTCGCGCGCCAGCACGGCGATCCGGTCGTCGCGAGCATCTTCGTGAACCGTCTGCAGTTCGGACCGAATGAAGACTTCGACAAATACCCGCGCACGCTGCAGGACGACATCGAGAAGCTGCAGAAGGAAAACGTCTACGTGCTGTTCGCGCCGACCGAACAGGACATGTACCCGCAGCCGCAGGAATATCGCGTCCACCCGCCGCACGATCTCGGCGACATTCTCGAAGGTGAGTTCCGGCCGGGCTTCTTCACCGGCGTCTGTACGGTCGTGATGAAGCTGATGTCGTGCGTGCAGCCGCGCGTCGCCGTGTTCGGCAAGAAGGACTACCAGCAACTGATGATCGTGCGCGCGATGACCGAGCAATTCGCGCTGCCGACCGATATCGTCGCCGCGGAGACCGTGCGCGACGCTGACGGCCTCGCGCTGAGCTCGCGCAACCGCTATCTGCAACAGGCCGAGCGCGCCGAGGCGCCGCGCCTTGCCGCCACGCTGAACGGGATTCGCGACGCGATCAAGGCGGGCCGGCGCGACTTCGACGCACTCGAGCGCGAAGCGGTGGCCGCGCTTGCCGCGCGCGGCTGGAAGCCCGACTACATCGCCATCCGCAAGCGCGCGAATCTGCTGCCGCCCGCCGCGCACGAAGGCGAAGCGCCGCTCGTCGTGCTCGCGGCCGCGAAGCTCGGCGCGACGCGCCTGATCGATAACCTCGAAATCTGACGCGCGCCGCCGTTTGCGGTCGCGCTCGCGCAACAAGGGAATCGCCATGCAACGCCATATGCTCAAATCGAAGATCCATCGCGCCGCGGTCACGCACTGCGAGCTGCACTACGAAGGTTCGTGCGCGATCGACGAGAACCTGCTCGAAGCCGCGAATATCGTCGAAAACGAGCGGATCGACATCTGGAACATCAACAACGGCGAGCGCTTTTCGACCTATGCGATCAAGGGCGAGCGCGGCAGCGGCATGATTTCGCTGAACGGTTCGGCGGCGCGCCGCGCGCAACTCGGCGACCTCGTCATCATCGCGGCATTCGCGATGATCGACGAGGCGGAGTTGCAGTCGGGGTGGAAACCGAATCTCGTGTTCGTCGACGAGCAGAACCGGATCAAGGGCAACCGCGATCACGTGCCGACGCAAAGCTGGACCTGACGCAGCCGCGCGTCAGATCCACATTCACGTTCAGATTCTGATTCAGGCCTTGCCGTTGGCCCATTCGAGGATCGGCTCCCACTGGTCGAGATCCTTCTCGACGCGGCTCTTCGCGACATCCCACAGCGTGAGCCCGTGTGCCGCAAGCTGCACATAGTTCTGCGTATCGCGCAGATAACCGAGCACCGGCAGATTCAAACCCTCGACGAACCGGTGCAGCTGATCGGCCGATCTGGTCCGCGCGTCGACGCGCATGCCGACCACGCCGATTTCGATCGCCCCTTTGCGCACGGCCTTTTCTTTCGCCAGACGCTCGAGAAATTCCTGCGTTGCGAGAATATCGAAGATCGACGGCTGCAGCGGCACAATGACCTTGTCGGCAAGATTCAGCGCAACGTTGAGCCGGTTGCCGTGCAGGCCGGCCGGCGTATCGATGACGGCGCGCTCGAGTCCCTTCGGCGGCTTCACGGGCGAATCGGGATCGACATGCCATGTCTCGATCGCGGGCAGGCCGCCTGGGCGCAGGTCGAGCCACGCATGTGCGGACTGCTGCCGGTCGAGATCGGCGAGTGCGACCCACTCGCCCTCGGCCGCGAAATAGCCTGCCAGATTGGTGGAGAGCGTGCTTTTGCCGACGCCACCCTTAGGATTCGCCACCACGATTACCGTCATGAATACTCCCGGGAAGAAGGCCCAGTCATTGTCGAATTATCTCAAACGGCCTCGCCGGCGTGGCGCGGCGGCCCAACGGGGCGCCCACCTCGCCGGCACAGGCGTTGATAATATCGGCAAATCCGCCAGGCTCGAAAGCCCCGGGCGGCCGATTTGGACAATCGCCTTCCCTTTTGCGGGAGATCACGATGGCTATCCGATCCGGGCGCGACCTTGAATGGATGCGCGCACTGCAGGCCGGCACGCTGCCGGAGCTGATCGGCTTTCAGGCGACCGCGATCGAAGAAGGCAGGCTCAGCGCGGAATTGACGGTGCGCCCGCAGTTGCTCGCGCCGAACGGCTTTCTGCATGCGGCGACGGTGATCGGTCTCGCCGATACGGCGTGCGGTCTCGCCTGCCTTGCGCATCTGCCGGCCGACGCGCGAAGCTTCACGACGGTCGAACTCAAGAGCAACTTCCTCGGTACCGCGACCGAAGGGACGATCCGTACGGTCGCACAAGCCGTGCATCTGGGCCGCACGACGCAGGTGTGGGACGCGACCGTCGATGGCCCCGACGGCAAGACGATCGCGCTATTCCGGTGTACGCAGATGGTGTTGTACTGACGCAATCGAATCAGGCGCCGGCGCGCCCCGCGAGGTGCGGCGCGCGGGCCTGGCCAAGCGCGAACAGCCCATTGCCGAGCAGCGACTGCACGACGAGCGCCACGGCCCA
The DNA here is from genome assembly GCF_031119615.1 of Paraburkholderia sp. SARCC-3016. NCBI lineage: Bacteria > Pseudomonadati > Pseudomonadota > Betaproteobacteria > Burkholderiales > Burkholderiaceae > Paraburkholderia > Paraburkholderia sp. SARCC-3016. Next base: position 68,208 of record NZ_JAVHZD010000019.1, read on the forward strand.
GAACGCCGGGTATTCCCATCCGCCGTTCGGCGATGCAAAGCCCCAGCCGTTATGGAAGTGCACCGACAGTGCGCCGAGCATGAACGGCAACAGCACGAGCGCGACCCAGCGCACCTGCACGCCGAGCAGCAGCGCGATGCCGCCGAACAGTTCGACGAACGTCGTCACATAGGCGAGCCAGCCCGGAAAGCCGACCGACACGAAAAACTGGGCGGCGCCCGGCAGCGTGAATACGAAAATCTTCTGCAGGCTGTGCGCGAGGTAAAGCACGCCTAGCGCGATGCGCAGCAGCAAGGCGGCGAGTTCGGGATTGGCGGTGCGCGCGGCGACGGCTGGACGGTTCATGACAGTTCCTGTTCCGAAGTGGACGATCGACAACGCAAGCTGCGTCATCGCAAGGAACCGACTGTATTCGAACCAGTAAGCACGAGAAATGGCGATGGACGCTTAGTTTATTTCCTATCAGGAACGAATCGCGCGCCGTCAGCCTATCGCGCCGAACAGCCGCTCCAGATCGAGATGGGCCGCGAGTGTGTCGGCGAGCCGATCGAGCGACGCCTCACGCAGCGCCGGATAGTCGAGCGGCGGCGCATCGGCAAGACCGGCCCAGCCGAGCAGCGCCGCGCACGCCGCCGGCGTGTCGAAAAGCCCATGCACGTACGTCGCGAAAATCTGCCCGTCCGCCGACAACGCGCCATCGGGCCGTTCGCTGCCGCCGCCGTCGACTCCCTCGCCGCCGGACGCTGTCGCGAGCCATACGGCCGGCGACGCCAATGCGGGCCCTTCGGTCTCGCCCATATGGATTTCATAGCCGGCCAGCTCCGGCGCGCCGGGCAGCGCGAGCCGGCCTGTCACGTTCTTCAGCGTCTTCTCTTGCGTGAGCGTCGTCGAGAAGTCGAGCCAGCCGAGGCCCGGCACGCTGCCAGGCGGCCCTTCGACGCCATGCGGGTCCGCGACCTCGCGCCCGAGCATCTGCATGCCGCCGCATACGCCGATCACGCGGCCGCCGTAACGCAGATGCCGCTGCAGCACCGCGTCCCATCCGTGCGCGCGCAGAAACGCGAGATCGCCCTGCACGTTCTTGGAGCCAGGCAGAATGATCAGATCCGCGGCGGGCGGCTGCACGCCCGCTTTGACGTAATGGAAATCGACGCACGGGTGCGCACGCAGCGCGTCGAAATCGGTGTGGTTGCTGATATGCGGCAACGCGGGCACGACGACGCGCAGCACGTCGCCCGAAGCCGCGTCGCCCGCACTGCCGGTGGCCGCGCCGGCTGCGGCGCGCAGCTCGCGCGGCAGCATGTCTTCCGCGTCGAGCGTGAGACCATGCAGATACGGCACGACGCCGAGCACCGGCTTGCCGGTACGCGCCTCGAGCCAGTCGAGCCCCGGCTTCAGCAAGCCCGGATCGCCGCGAAAGCGATTGATGACGAAGCCGCGCACGCGCGCCTGTTCGCTCGCGGACAGGCAGGCGAGCGTGCCGGTCAGATGCGCGAAGACGCCGCCGCGGTCGATATCGGCGACGAGCACGACCGGGCAATCGACCGCTTGCGCAAACCCCATGTTCGCGATATCGCGCTCGCGCAGGTTCACTTCGGCCGGACTGCCCGCGCCTTCGACGAAGATCGTCTCGTACGCGGCCTGCAAGCGCCGGTACGACTCGAGCACCGCTTCGAACGCAACCGGCTTGTAGTCGTGGTACGCCCGCGCATCGAGATTCATGCGCGCCTTGCCGTGAATGATGACCTGCGCGCCGCGATCGCTCGTCGGCTTCAGCAGCACCGGGTTCAGATCCGTATGCGCGTCGATGCCGGCCGCCACCGCCTGCAGCGCCTGGGCGCGGCCGATCTCGCCGCCGTCGACCGTCACCGCGCTATTGAGCGCCATGTTCTGCGGCTTGAACGGCGCGACGCGCGCGCCCGCGCGACGCGCGAGCCGGCACAGGCCCGCGACGAGCGTGCTCTTGCCCGCATCGGACGTGGTGCCCTGGATCATCAGCGTGCCGCGCGGCGGCTTCGTGACAGGCCGCTCGGGCTGACCGGATGAACAGGATGGCGTGGTGGTGGTGGTGGTCGACAAGGTCAAAGGCAGTGCGCGCGACGGCGACGCGTCGCGCACTGAAGACAGGGCGAAAGCCGCATTATTGCATCGCGCCGGTACAATCACGCGCATGATTTCACCGGACGTCACCTTTATCGTCGGCGGCGCGCGCTCGGGCAAGAGCGCGCACGCCGAACGGCTCGCGAGCGACAGCGCGCGGCCCGTCACCTATATCGCCACCGCGCGCGTTGCCGACGCCGAATTCGCAGCGCGCGTCGAACTGCACCGCGCACGGCGGCCCGCGCACTGGCGCATCGTCGAAGCGCCGCTCGATCTCGCGGCCGCGCTCGGCGCCGCCGATGCGCCCGGTCACTGCATCCTTGTCGACTGTCTGACGCTGTGGCTCGCCAATCTTCTGTGCCCCGCCGACGGCGCAGCGCCTGCCGCGGACTATCCGCAGCGCTTTGCTGCACTCGATGCGGCGTTGGCCGCCGCGCAAGCGAAAGTCATCGTCGTCAGCAACGAGATCGGGCTTGGCGTCGTACCGCTCGGCGCGGCGACCCGGCTCTACGTAGACGAACTCGGCCGGCTCAATCAGCGCGTCGCCGCGCGCGCGTCGACAGTCACGCTGATGGTCGCGGGTTTGCCGTTGGCGCTGAAAGGGGCCGCTCCAAACGAAGCGTCGCTGCACGCAAAGGGCCGTTGAACGATGCTGACGATGCCTCTGATCGCCGCGTGCGCGACCGCCGGAATGATCGTCGACCGCTGGTTCGGCGAGCCGCGCCGCCATCACCCGCTCGAAGCATTCGGCCGCCTCGCGATGCGGCTCGAAGCCCACTACAACACAGGCCGCCGCGGCCGCCCCGCGGGGCTCGCCGCCTGGGCGCTGGCCGTGGTGCCGCCCGTCGCGGTCTCGTGGCTGCTCGTCGAGGTTCTGCCGCTGACGCTCGCCTGCGTGCTGCACGTCGCGCTGTTGTGGTTCGCGCTCGGCGCGCGCAGCCTGCGCGAGCATATCGCGCCGATCGCGCTGGCACTCGGGCGGCGCGATCTCGACGAGGCGCGCGAACTGACGTCGCGGATCGTGTCGCGCGAAACCGCGCACGCGGACGAACCGGCGCTGGCGCGCGCCGCCGTCGAATCGGCGCTCGAAAACGGCAACGATGCGGTGTTCGGCGCGCTCTTCTGGTTCGCGCTGTTCGGCGGCCCCGGCGCGCTCGCGTTTCGTCTCGCGAATACGCTCGATGCGATGTGGGGCTACCGCACGCCGCGTTATCTGCGCTTCGGCTGGGCCGCCGCACGCATCGACGATGTGCTGAACTGGGCGCCCGCGCGTCTGACTGCCGCGAGCTACGCGCTGCTCGGCGATACGCGCACCGCCTGGCGCTGCTGGCGCGAGCAGGCGCCGCGCTGGGACAGCCCGAACGCGGGGCCGGTGATGGCCTCCGGCGCGGGCAGCCTCAACGTGCTGATCGGCGGGCCGGCCGTCTACAACGGCGAGCTCGAGCGGCGGCCGACGTTGGGCGCGGGCGAACCGCCGGGCGCCACGCACGTGCATGCCGCGCTTGCGCTTGTCGAGCGCACGGAGATTCTGTGGCTCGCCGTGCTGATCGTGCTCGCGCTGACCAGCGTGCCGTTTCAGGCATAGAGATACGTACATGCCGTACATGCCGCCAGCGCGCCGCACATGATGACCGACTCCATGACCGACACCCCCGCTCCTCCGATCACCCATGGCGGCAACCTGCACGAAGCCGCGCTTCTGTACGGCATTCCGTACGAGGCGTGGCTCGATCTGTCGACGGGCATCAATCCGCACGGCTATCCTGTGCCGCCGGTTCCGGCCGACGCGTGGCGCCGCCTGCCCGACGACGGCGACGGCTTCGCCGCGCTGGCCGCGCGCTACTACGGCGCGCCTGGCGCATCGCATGTACTGCCGGTAGCGGGCAGCCAGGCGGCGATTCGCGCACTGCCCGCGTTGCTGCCGCGCGCGACGGTCGGCATCGCGCCGCTGACCTACAGCGAGTACGCGCCGGCTTTCTCGCGCGCGGGACACGAGATCGTGCCGCTCGATACGACGCGCGCCACGCCGCCCAACGCAATTACGCATGCGGTGATCGTGAACCCGAATAATCCGACCGCCGATTACGCGAGCGCGAACACGCTGCTCGAGTGGCATGCGCAATTGTCGGCGCGCGGCGGCACGTTGCTCGTCGACGAGGCGTTCGCCGATGCGATGCCCGCGCCGTCGGCGTCGCTAGCCTCATTCGCTGCGCGGCCGGGACTCGTCGTGCTGCGCTCGCCGGGCAAGTTCTTCGGGCTCGCCGGTGCGCGCGCGGGTTTCGTGCTCGCGGCGCCCGCGCTGCTCGACGCGCTGCGCGCAACGCTCGGTGCATGGACCGTGAGCGGGCCCGCGCGTCATGCGATAGCGGCTGCGCTAACGGATACCGCGTGGCAACGCGAGATGCGCGCGCGGCTCGCCGAGGAAGGCGCGCGACTCGCCGCGCTGTTGCATGCGCAAGGTCTGAGCGTGCACGCGACGCCGCTCTTCGCCTGGAGCGCCGATACACGCGCGCAAGCGTTGCATCGCGCACTCGCGCAACGCGGCATCTGGACGCGTTACTTCGCGCAGCAGGCGAGCGTACGCGTCGGGCTACCCGCGACGGAGGACGGATGGACGCGGCTCGAACTCGCGCTATCGCAAAGTGTGCGCGAGATCGATACGCATGCGTCGCGATAAAGTCATGCGCGTGCGGCCATCGCGCGGGTTAGCGTTCACGAGCGTTTCCTCTCGCGCCACGCAGGCGGCGCGCGCCGCGCGCATCGCGTGCATCGCGATCACGGTCGCGCACACCGCGATCGCCGCCGCAGCGCCCATCGCCGTTACCGACGACACCGGCGCCACCGTCACGCTGACGACCCCCGCTCGACGCGTCGTCAGCCTCGCCCCGCACACGACCGAACTTCTCTACGCGGCAGGCGGCGCGGCAATGATCGTCGGCGCGGTCAGCTACAGCGATTACCCGCCCGAAGCGAAGCAGTTGCCGCGCGTCGGCGACAACAAGGCGCTCGACCTCGAACGCATCGTCGCGCTGCGGCCCGATCTGATCGTCGTGTGGCGGCACGGCAATGCCCAACGGCAGATCGAACAGTTGCGCGAACTGCATGTGCCGCTCTTTTTCAGCGAGCCGCGCCATCTCGACGATGTCGCAACCACGCTGACGAAGCTCGGCGAGCTGCTGGGCACATCGTCCGCGGCGAACGAGGCCGCAAACGATTACCGGCAGAACATCGCGCGCTTGCGCGCGCGCTACGCGGGCAAGCCGCCGGTCAGCGTGTTCTATGAAGTGTGGGATCGCCCGCTCATGACCTTGAACGGCACGCACCTGCTCAGCGACGTGATCGCGCTATGCGGCGGACGCAATGTGTTCGCGCAACTCGAACCGCTGGTGCCGACCGTATCGACCGAAGCCGTGCTCGCCGCGAATCCCGAAGCGATCGTCACCGCGGCGCCGGGCGCAACCGCATCGAATACGGCCTTGCCGCAACTCGACAGCTGGCGTCAATGGCCCGCGATCACAGCGGTGGCGCGCGACAACCTCTTTGCCATCGACGGCGATCTGATCAACCGCCCCACGCCGCGTCTTGCGCAAGGCGCGACGCAACTGTGCGAAGACCTCGACGTCGCGCGCTCGCGCAGACCTCGATAGTCGATCACGCATTCCAGCGCACGATCGCCCATTTCATCGTCTCATCGTTACGCCTCAACCACACGACGGCGCTCGCGTCGAGCGCCCATTGCAGACACACGTCCACCGTCAGCCTCAGCGTCAGCGCCGCGATCACGCGCATCACGCCCGCATGCGTGACCACATACGCGGGACTCAGCTCGCGCGTCTGCTCGTAGACGTCGAACCAGCTGCGCACGCGCGTGACGAACTGCGCGACGCTCTCGCCGCCATGCACGCGCGCGCCTTCGAAATCGGCAGCCCATGCATCGATCAGCGCGCGATCGATATCGTCCCAACGCTGCAACTCCCACGTGCCGAAGTCCATCTCCTTCAGACTGTCGTCGCTGCTCGCGGTACAGCCGAAGTTGCCCGCCAGCGCCGCGGCAACCGTCGCGCAGCGTGTAAGCGGACTCGTCAGCACGACGCGCGGCGCAGGCACCTGCAAGGTCGCGAGGCGCACCGCGATCGCTTCGGCCGATGTCTCGGGGCCGTCCGCGAGCGGCACGTCGCTGTTACCGTAACAGATACCCGCATCGACATTGACAGCCGGGTGACGAATCAGGACCACATCCATGCGACCCCCGTCAGATAAATAGCCAGTTCGAAGACCTGCTGCGCGAAGCCGAGGCAATCGCCGGTATAACCGCCGATGCGCCGCACGAAATAGCGGCCGAGCGCGATACGCAGCGCGCACAGCACCGCGGCGACCAAGCAACCTTCGCGCCAGTCGGGCCAGAAAATCCATGGCACGCCTGACAACAGCGCACACGCAAACGCGCCATGCGTCATCCGCCGCGCGACAGGTTTTGCCTTGCCTTCGGCGCGCACGTAATCGAGCGTGACGAGGTAGCTGATCGCACACGCGCGACTTGCCGCATGCGCGGCAAGCATCAGCCACGCTGCACGCAACGGCGGCAATACCGCAAGCGTCTGCCATTTCAACGCGAGCGAAACCACCAGTGCGATCGCGCCGAAAGCACCGATGCGCGAGTCTTGCATGATGCGTAATACATCTTCGCGCGAATAGGCACCACCGAACGCATCGATGCAATCCGCAAGGCCATCCTCGTGAAATGCACCGGTCACGAAAAGCGTCGCGGCCATCGACAGCAGCACGGCAATGCCCGGTGGAAAAAAACGCAGCGCCGCGAGATACACGAGCGCGCCGAGCGCACCGACGATGACGCCGACCAGCGGGAAATAACGCGCCGCGCCGTTCAGATAGTGCGGCTCGTAGCCGACCCAGCGCGGCACCGGCACACGCGTGAAGTAGCCGAGCGCGGTAAAAAAGTAACGCAGTTCAGCGAGCGGATTCATCGTCGTGCACTTTCGCCTTCGTACGATTCGGTGCGCGTGCGCATGCTGCGCGAGCATCGACGGGTCCGCTCGCGGGTTCGCTCATGCATGCATTCGTGCGTCCGTTTGTGTGTCCCTTCGTGTGTCCCTTCGTGCGACCGTTCGTGCGGTCGCCCTTGCGATCGTTCTTGCGAGCCGCCGGCGTATGGCTTGTCATGCATCGCGATTCGCCACACCCGCCGATTCGAAACTCGCCATCTCGTTGATGAAGGCGGCGGCCGCGCGCAACAGCGGCACGGCAAGCGCCGCGCCGGTCCCTTCGCCCAAGCGCAGGTCGAGCGCGAGCAACGGCTTCGCGCCCAGGTGTTCGAGCATGCGCCGATGCCCGGTTTCGTTCGACGCGTGCGCGAACACGCAGTAATCGCGCACGGCCGGCGCCAGCGCGAGCGCAACGAGCAATGCCGCGCTAGCGATAAAGCCATCGACGAGAATCGTCATGCGCGCCTGCGCCGCCGCGACGTAAGCGCCCGCCATCATCGCGATCTCGAAGCCGCCGAAGGTCGCGAGCACGTCGAGCGGTTCGCGCGCGTTGGTATGACGTTCGAGCGCGGCGGCGAGCACGTCGCGCTTTTTCGCGAGTCCCGCGTCGTCGAGACCGGTGCCGCGCCCGACGCATGCATCGATCGGCAGCGCACAGAGCCGGCTCATCACGCAAGCAGCCGCCGACGTGTTCGCGATGCCCATTTCGCCGAAGCCGATCACGTTCGTGCCAAGCGCCGCGTGATACCGCACGCGCGCCGCGCCGGCCTGCAGCGCGGTCAGTGCTTCGTCACGCGTCATTGCCGGCTGGTTGGCGAAATTGCGCGTGCCGCGTGCGACCGGAATATCGACGAATTGCGCCGCCGACGGAAGCGGCGTCGCCACGCCCGCGTTGACGACTTCGAGCGTCACGCCCGCGACTGCGGCGAGCGCATTGATCGCCGCGCCGCCCGCGAGGAAATTCAGCACCATCTGCGCGGTGACTTCCTGCGGATATGGGCTCACACCCTCCGCCGCAATACCGTGATCGGCTGCGAACACGATCATCACCGGACGTTCGATGCGCGGACGCGCCGTGCGCTGGATCAGGCCCATTTGCAGCGCGAGCGCTTCGAGCTGGCCGAGGCTGCCGGGCGGCTTCGTCTTCGTATCGATGATGTGCTGCAGTTCGGCACGCATCGTTTGATCGAGCGCTTCGACAGCCGGCGGGAAATACGCGTGTGTCATGGATGGAATCGGGTGAGGATCGTCAATGGGAAGTCCGTGTGTTGTTGCGGGCGCGCGCGAACGGCGGCATCGCGCGGGCTCCAGTGTAGGGCCGCAGCGCGGGAACCAGCGCTTCGTGGTCCCCGTCGCGGATCAGCGCGAGCGGATAGCCGAACGCGCGACTCGCGAGTTCCGGCGTCAGCACGTCGCGCGCGGGGCCGGCATCGATTCTGCCGCGGCCGTCGAGCAGCAGTGCGTGCGTCGCGAAGCGCCGCGCGAGATTGAGGTCATGGCATGAAAAGAGGATTGTGCGCGCCGCGCCGCAGTCGTTGCCGTGGCCGGCGCGCTGCTCTTCGTGCTTCTCCTCACGCTTCACGTCGCCCGTCGCGTGCGTCCATCCGCTGAGCGCTTCGAGGCAGTCGATCTGATGATGCAGATCGAGATGCGCAAGCGGCTCGTCGAGCAACAGCAGCGGCGCATCCTGGCACAGCACGGCCGCCAACGCCACACGCTGGCGCTCGCCGCCCGACAGCGACAGCACGTCGCGCCGCGCGAAGTCCGCGAGGCCCAGCAGCGCGAGCGCGGCCTGGGCGGCCGCGCGATCGTCGGCGCGCTCCCAGCCCCAGCCGGTCAGATGCGGAAAACGGTTCAGCAACACGATGTCGAGCACACTCGCGCTAAACGCGTCGTGCACGCTTTGCGGCATCAACGCGCGACGTTGCGCGAGACGCGCGGATGGCCAGTCGGCCACGCGCGTGCCGTCGATTTCGACATGGCCTGCAGCCGGGCGCACGAGGCCCGCGAGCGTCGCGATCAAGGTCGTCTTGCCCGCGCCGTTCGGCCCGGCAATGCACCAGATCTCGCCCGGATGGAACGCATGCGTGAAGTCATCGACGAGCGTGCGTGTGCCCGCACGCAAGGTCACGTGCTGCGCGCGAAGCGAGGCGGCGAACGCTGCGTTCGAATGGGTCTTCATCATCGCCGCCTGTGCAACAGCATCCACAGGAACACCGGTACGCCCGCGAGCGCGGTGATCACGCCGACCGGCAATTGCGCGGGCGCGATCGCCGTGCGCGCGACGAGGTCCGCGCCCATCACGGCCGCGCCGCCGCCGAGCGCGGCCGCGGGCAGCAGCATGCGCTGGTCGTTGCCGAATGCGAGCCGCAGCATATGCGGCACGACCAGACCGACGAAGCCGATCGTACCGCCGGTCGTCACGGCCGCGGCCGTCGCCAGCGACGCGACGAGATAGACGCGCAGGCGCAAGCGCACGACCGGCACGCCGAGCGCACGCGCGGCAGCATCGCCGCGCAACAGCACGTTCAGCTGCGGCGCGACGGGCACGATCGCGGCCATCGCGAGCACCGCGGCCGCAAGCGCGGCCCACGGCAGCGTGTTGCCGTTCAGATCGCCGGTCAGCCAGAACAGCATGCCGCGCAGGCGGCTTTCGGGCGCGACAGTCAATAGCAGCGTGATGACCGCGCCCCAGCCGGCGGCGATCACGGCACCCGTCAGCAGCAGTCGCGGCGACGTGTCCTGCGGTTCGCCGCGCCACAGTTCGCCGCGCGCGAGCCCGAGCACGAAGAGGATCGACGCGAACGCACCGGCGCATGCGCTGGCATCGACGACCCACCACGCGCAGCCGGCCATCATCGCGAACAGCGCGAAGGTCGCGGCGCCGCCCGAGACGCCGAGCACATAGGGCTCGGCAAGCGGATTGCGCAACAGCACCTGCAGCAGCGCGCCTGCGAGTGCGAGCAGCGCGCCGCATGCAAAGCCGGCCAGCGCGCGCGGCAGCCGCAAGGTGCGGACGATCTCGCCGGCGACATCGGCCGGCGCGCCATGCACGGATGCGGGTGCCGGTACGAGCGCCGCCAGCACGCGCGCGGGCGCGATCGGCACGCTGCCGAGTGCAAGCGAAGCGACGAAAATAATCAGTGCGAGCACGGCGAGCATGGCCCAGATCGCGGCCGCGCGGCGCGAGGTCATTGCGTGCGCAACCGTCTGCGCCGAACGATTCGTTTGCGCGAGATCAGTCACGGTGGGCCGATGCGCTGGCGAGGGGGATACGTGCAGGCGAATTCATCATCGTTGTCGAACGGGTTCAGTTTATTTGCGCTCACGACCAGACCATGCTGCGCGCCGGACTATGCTGCGCGTCGGACCATGCCGCGCGCCACCGTGCCGCGATGCGCCGGAGCGGCTTGCAACAGCCTTCCACCGCTCGCCTCTGGCGCTGCCCGTAGCCGAGATATTAACGGTTTGCGCGGCGCGAACAGGAATATCGCGGCGATGCACGGGCGTACGCGATTGCCACGGATCGGCGATCGCCGGTGACCATCACGGGTTTGCAAAGCGTATGCGATAGGTCGGCAGGACGAAGGGATTGGCGCATCGTTTCGCCGACGGTCGCCCGCTTTGCGTGCGCCGACAGAACGCCGTTCTCCTCGTGGCCCCGCTCGGCCGACGCTGCCGCGACGGCCCATTCCTCAGTCCCATAGAACGTTGCTTCATGCAGAAAACGCGTATACGTTGAGTGTTTTACGCATCGCGCGGTCCGCTTCGACGACACGCAATGCGAGCAAAAACCGCAGAAAGCGCTGCTGTTACGTCTCGAAACGAGACAAATGCCCGATCGTCGTGCATTCCGCGCTAAAATGCGGGGTCTCTAGAGGACGCAGCCCCATGCTCACCGAACTCGAAACCCTGTCAAAGAACATCGGCCGCCTGATCCAGATCAGCCAGCGGCATCAGGAAGCACGCGTCTCACTCGAAGCGCAGCTCGCCAACGCTCGCGCCGAATGCGATGCGACACGCGCCGAACTCGAACAGCTTCGCGAAGAGCGCAATGCGTTGCAAGCCGAACGCGACACGCTGTCTGCCAAGATCGACGACGCGCAGGTGCGCCTTAACGCCATCCTCGAAAAACTGCCGCGTGCGCGTGCACATGCCGAGCCCGATAATCAGCTCGACCTGCTCAACCCCGATCATCACGACGAGCATGAAAGCGCGCATAGCGATGTGACCCGTCACGGAGAAAACGCATGACCACGAAGCAGATCGAAGTGTCGATTCTCGGCCAGGTGTATCGTCTTGCCTGCTCGCCGGAAACCGAGGCCGAACTGCTCGAAGCGGTCGCACGCGTCGACGCCGAAATGTCGAAAATTCGCGCGAGCAGCAATGTGCGCGGCCAGGACCGCATCGCGGTGATGGCGGCGCTTTCGCTGGCATCGGAACTGCTTCAGTTGCAAACGAGTGTTCGTCACGGAGAATCTTTTCCCGCCGAGGAAATCCGGCGTACAATGGCGCAGATGAATGAGCAGCTCGATACAGTGATCGAGCAATACAGCGCTCATTGAGGTTTCACCGCAGTGGTCATCAAGGCGCTTGTTGCAATGGTCATTGCAGTGTTCACCAAGCATCTTTAAGCTTCACCGGTTTAAGCTTCCCTGCCTGGTTCGCCAAGGTCATATATTCCTTGAACCAATGCCATGTGCACGGTTGCGGAAATTTGTAGCACGGGCGTGCGCGTCACTCTGTCTGATGTACCCGAAGTGCTGCTAACTGCGACCAATTCTGAACCTCCGGTTCAGGATGCCGGCCTAGCGGCTAAGGCGGGGACCTATTTCGAACGGCATCGGACAATCGTCCGGTGCCGTTTTTCATTGGTGCCCCGGTATGGGTGCGCGCTTATCGAATCGCTCATTGGTCAACTCATTGGACTGATACGACACATGCGCTACTGGCTCATGAAGTCCGAACCGGACGAAGCAAGCATCGACGATCTCGCCAACGCAAAGAAGCACACGCTGCCTTGGACCGGCGTGCGCAACTATCAGGCACGCAACTTCATGCGCGACATCATGCAGATCGGCGACGGCGTGCTGTTCTATCACTCGAGCTGTCCCGAGCCCGGTATCGCGGGGCTTGCGGAAGTCTCGTCGACGGCCTATCCCGACCCCACCCAGTTCGATCCGAAGAGCCCGTACTACGACGCGAAGTCGTCTCAGGAAACGCCGCGCTGGATGCTCGTCGATGTCGTGTTCAAAAAGAAGATCGAGCTGATTCCGCTAGCCGCGTTGCGCGCGCACGAAGAACTCGCCGATATGCGCGTGCTCGCCAAAGGCAATCGATTGTCCATCACGCCGGTTACGGACGCGCAGTGGAATTTCATTACCCGGCGGCTCGCGAAGCCGGCCGCGTGACGAGTTCGGGAACCACATCGGCAAGGTTACCGCCTAACGCGATCGCAAGGGACTTGCAAGCTCGCATGCGCACGCATCGGATCGCATTGCCGCATCCGCATGCACCGCCGCATGCGCGCTTGCGCCCTCGCCTAACCAAGGAGTCGAACCCATGACCACAAAAACCAGGCTCGCATGGGCCGTTGCCGGACGCTGTGCGGTCCCTCTCATCATCGCGCTTCAGGCCGGCGTGGTGCACGCGCAAACCATCGTGCCTTATCAGCCGTCGGGCGTGCTGTCGCTCAATGCGCAGGCGAGTTCCGAAGTGCCGCAGGACGTCGTCGACATCACGCTGTTCTACGAGCAGGAAGCAAGCGACCCGTCGACGTTGACCACCACGCTGAACCAGCGCGCGGATGCCGCGCTGCGGAAGGCGAAGGGCGTTTCGGGCGTGACCGCGCGCACCGGTTCGTTCTCGATCTTTCCTTCAACCGATCGCGATGGCCGCATCTCCGCATGGCGCGGACGCACGGAGGTCGTGCTCGAATCGCACGACTTCGCCGCCGCGTCGAAGCTCGCCGGGCAGATGGCGCCGGCCATGCAGGTCGGCAACGTGCAGTTCTCGTTGTCGCCGGAAGCGCAGCGCGCGGCCGAGCAGAAGCTGACCGGCGAGGCAATCGAGTCGTTCCGCAAGCAGGCCGCGTCGTCGGCGCAAGCGTTCGGCTATAGCGGCTATACGATTCGCGAGGTCAACGTCGGACATGGCGGCCCGATTGCGCCGCGGCCCGTGATGATGATGAGCGCGCGCGCGATGTCCGCCGATGCGAAGATGGCCCCGCCCGTGCCGCTCGAAGGCGGCACGTCGACGGTGACGGTCAATGTATCGGGGTCGGTCCAGATGAAGTGATCGACGTGCTGTCGTCACGTGTTTCGACGCTGGCCTGATGCTTGAACGCATGCGTAGCGCCGCGTCTTGTAGGAACTGAAACGCCACGGCATGCCGTGGCGTTGTTCATTTCACTCGCGTTTTGCAGCGACCTCGCGCGGTATCTCGCGCGGGTAAGCCGCTGCGCAGGCTCAACCCGCGTTGACCGCTTGCTGTGCCTGCCGGCCCGCGCGCCGATACGACCATACAAGCAACGCGACGCCGGCGACGATCATCGGCAGCGACAGCCACTGCCCCATCGACAGGCCGAGCGCGAGCAAGCCGAGGAAGTCGTCCGGCTCGCGCGCAAATTCGACGGTAAAGCGCGCGAGCCCATAGCCGATCAGGAACACGGCCGATATCGCACCGACGGGCCGCGGCTTGCGCGAGAACAGAATCAGCACGAAAAACAGCGCAACGCCTTCGAGCGCGATTTCATAGAGCTCGGACGGATGGCGCGGCAGCAGATGATATTGCGCGAACACCTCGTTCAGATGCCACTGCGCGGCTTGCGCCGGATGCGCGGCGAGCCACGCGGCGTCGTCGGGTGCGGCGCCCGGGAATAGCATCGCCCACGGCGCGGACGGCTCCGTCACGCGCCCCCACAGTTCGCCGTTGATGAAGTTGCCAAGGCGCCCGGCCGCGAGACCGGTCGGCACGAGCGGCGCGACGAAGTCCGTCACTTGCAGCCACGTGCGGTTGCGTTGCCAGCCGAAGATCGTCATTGCGATCACGACGCCGAGAAAGCCGCCGTGAAACGACATCCCGCCTTCCCACACCTTGAAGATGTCGAGCGGATGCGCGAAGTAGAAGCTCGCCTTGTAGAACAGCACATAGCCGAGCCGGCCGCCGAGAATCGTGCCGAGCACGCCGTAGAACAGCATGTCGTCGATGTCTTTCGCGGTCCAGCCTTGTGCGGCGACATGCGGCAAACGCAGTCGCAAACGGCCGATCACGATCGCCGCGATAAACGCGACGAGATACATGAGGCCGTACCAGCGCACGGCGAGCGGACCCAGATGAATGGCGACGGGATCGAAATTCGGGTGAATGAGCATCGTGTGATTATCGGAGTTCGGTTCTGACAGATTCGGATGGCGCGCCGAAGTTTCGGAGATGCCGGGCATGCGCACGTGCGATTTCGATGAAACCGGCGAGCACCGGGCTGACCGCCTGCGTGCGCCAGACGAGCCCCGTTTCGATGGCAGGCACGGCTTCGGTCAACGGCCGGTAGACGACACCGGTGCGCCGCAGATTACGCAACGATTGCGGCACCAATGCGACGCCCATGCCCGCCGACACGAGGCTGACGATGGTCTGCATCTGGATCGCCTCCTGGCCGATACGCGGCGTGAGTCCGGCGACGCCGTAGCAATCCATAATGATGTCATAAAAGCTCGGCGCCAAACGGCGCGGAAAGATCACAAGCGGTGCGTCGGCGGCATCGCGCAGACTGATCGGCGTGTCGCGCCATTCGGGAACGGCCGCGGCGATCGCGGCGGCCTGCTCGCCTGCTTCATACGCCACGCCGCCTCTCTCCGCTTCGATACGCGCCGCCTGTTGCGCGGACATCGCGATCACGAGCGGCTCGCGCGCGATCGAAAGCCACGATAGCTGCGTCGCGTAGCGCGGCGGCAGCGGGCCGATCACGAGGCCCGCATCGATATGACCGGCGACGAGTTCCTCGAACTGCACGTCGCTCGTCGCCTCGGCCAGTTGCAGCCGCACGCGCGGATGACGCACGCCGAAGTCGCGCAGCAACGGCGGCAGCAAACCGTAATCGGCCGTCGAGACAAACGACAGCGACAGCCCGCCCGACTCGCCGCGCGCCAGACTTTGCGCGAGCGGCCGCAGCGCTTCCGCGCTCGCGAGCAGCCGCCGCACCTCGGGCAGCAGATCGGCGCCGACCGGCGTCAGTTCGACCGAGCGCTTCGTGCGCGCGAACAGCTCGACGCCGAGCGTCTCCTCGAGCGCGCGGATGGCCTGCGACAGCGGCGGCTGCGTCATCGACAGGCGCGCCGCCGCGCGGCCGAAGTGCTTCTCCTCGGCGACCGCGACGAAGTAACGGAGCTGGCGCAGATCGGGAATGGCCGGGACGGACATGGGCAGCCTCAATTAATACCTTTTACGACCTAATCAGCCATCAATAATATATTGGACATTCTTTCAGGGAAACTGCATTCTTGCGCGACGCGCCCGGCCTACACTGCATTGACGCCCGATTCACCGGTGCAAGCGCACTGCCGGCGCGCCGCACACAACAAACCGGATGGAGCTCCCCATGTCGTACAACCGTCGTTCGAAGAACATCACGCAAGGCGTCGCCCGCTCGCCGAACCGTTCGATGTATTACGCCATCGGCTACAAGAAGGATGACTTCGACAAGCCGATGATCGGCGTCGCCAATGGCCACTCGACGATCACGCCGTGCAACGCCGGCCTGCAGCGTCTCGCGGACGCGGCCGTGGCCGCGGTCAAGGGCGCCGACGCGAACCCGCAGATTTTCGGCACGCCGACGATTTCCGACGGCATGTCGATGGGCACCGAAGGCATGAAGTACTCGCTCGTCTCGCGCGAAGTGATCGCGGACTGTATCGAGACCTGCGTGCAGGGCCAGTGGATGGACGGCGTCGTGGTGGTCGGCGGTTGCGACAAGAACATGCCGGGCGGCATGATCGGCCTTGCGCGCGCGAACGTGCCGGGCATCTACGTGTACGGCGGCACGATCAAGCCGGGCAACTGGAAGGGCCAGGCGCTGACGATCGTTTCGTCGTTCGAAGCCGTCGGCGAATTCACCGCGGGCCGCATGTCCGAGGAAGATTTCGAAGGCATCGAGAAAAACTCCTGCCCGACCACGGGGTCGTGCGGCGGCATGTACACGGCGAACACGATGAGCTCGTCGTTCGAGGCGCTCGGCATGTCGCTGATGTGTTCGTCGACGATGGCGAACCCGGACCAGGAAAAGGTCGACTCGGCCGCCGAATCGGCACGCGTGCTCGTCGAAGCCGTGAAGAAGGACCTCAAGCCGCGCGACATCATCACGAAGAAGTCGATCGAGAACGCGGTGTCGCTGATCATGGCGACCGGCGGCTCGACGAACGCGGTGCTGCACTATCTCGCGATCGCGCACGCGGCCGAAGTGGAATGGACGATCGAAGACTTCGAACGCATCCGCCAGCGCGTGCCCGTTATCTGCGACCTGAAGCCGTCGGGCAAGTATGTCGCGACCGATCTGCATCAGGCAGGCGGCATCCCGCAAGTGCTGAAGATCCTGCTCGACGCGGGCCTGCTGCACGGCGATTGCATGACCATTACCGGCCGCACGCTCGCTGAAGAACTGAAGGACGTGCCGTCGAAACCGCGTGCCGATCAGGACGTGATTTTCCCGATCGACAAGGCGCTCTACAAGCAAGGTCACCTTGCGATCCTGAAGGGCAACCTCGCGGAAAACGGCGCGGTCGCGAAGATCACGGGGCTCAAGAACCCGGTCATCACGGGCCCGGCGCGCGTGTTCGACGACGAGCAAAGCGCGATGGACGCGATTCTCGCCGACAGGATCAAGGCCGGCGACGTGGTCGTGCTGCGCTACCTCGGCCCGCAAGGCGGCCCGGGCATGCCCGAAATGCTCGCGCCCACTTCCGCGATCATCGGCAAGGGTCTCGGCGAATCGGTCGGGCTCATCACCGACGGCCGCTTCTCCGGCGGCACGTGGGGCATGGTGGTCGGCCACGTCGCGCCGGAAGCGTTCGTCGGCGGCACGATCGCGCTCGTGCAGGAAGGCGATTCGATCACGATCGACGCGCACAAGCTGCTGCTGCAGCTGAACATCGACGACGCCGAACTGCAGCGCCGCCGCGCCGCATGGAAGCAGCCGAAGCCGCGCTACACGCGCGGCGTGCTCGCGAAGTACGCGGCGCTCGCCCAGCCGGCCAACAAGGGCGCCGTCACGGGCTAAACGCGAGCCACGCGCGTTCCGGGCGCGGGCTCGACCCGGAGCCACGCACGCCGCGCGCACAATCCGCCTGAAGGCTAAGGGGCACTCCGGAGAGATTCCGGGTGCCCCTTTGCTTTTATAATCGGCACCACCCGGTACGAGCAAAACGATACGCCAATGTGCGCGCGCAACACGCCGCGCGACGTGACCGGCGGAGACCAGCATGAAATCGAAGTCGTATGCGGCAATGGGGTTGGCAGGCGCACTGGCTTTCGTTCTGTTCGGGCCCGCCGCGGCCCGCGCGGAGGCGTCGACGGGCCTCATGCTCGCGCAAAAGGAAAACTGCATGAGCTGCCATGCGGTCAAGCGCCGCGTTCTTGGGCCGTCGCTCAACGACATCGCCGAGCGCTATTCGACGCGCAGCGATGCGAACCAGTATCTGACGCGCAAGATTCTCGAAGGCAGCGCGGGCGTCTGGGGCGCTGTGCCGATGCCGGCCAATACGCAAGTCACACCGGACCAGGCGGCGCAGCTTGCGAGCTGGATTCTGACGCTCAAGTGATGCGCGGGAGCGCCTGGCACGCGGTACGGATGCGCGCGCGTGAGCTCCTCGGGTTCAGCCTCGGCCTTAGACGTCGCCGCGCTGCTTCAACTCTTCGCGGATCGCCTCGCGAATCCAGACCGAGACTTCCGTTTCAAGCAGCATCGCCACTTCGCGCGTGACCTGGCCCACGAGCCATGCGTTGTGCTCCTGGATCGCGTCGCGGCAACGCGCTTCGATCAGCGTGCGCCCTTCGCCGGTCAGGAAACTGGCGAAGCGGCCGCGCAGCCGTTCGGCAAGCAGGTTCGCGTCGTAGTCCGGCGTCGCCGGCGCGGCGGGCGCGGGCGCCATTGCCGGAGTGGGTCCGGGTGCGGGTGCGGCTTGCGCCTGAGACGCAGCGGCAGCCGGCTCGGCCGCGGCATACGGCGGCGCCGTGTCGCGCTCCGCGGCCGGCGGCCGGGCGAACCCCGGCTCGTCGGGCAAGATGTCGACGAGCTCGGGCACATCGCGCCCCTGCGCGGGGTCGCCCTGCACGATCACGTCGCTGAGCACGGGGATGGCGTCGGGAGAAGAAGACTCGTTCGAATGGGGCATAGGTGCTCCGTCAATAAGTCGGACGAACCGATGAGCCGGAACCCGGCCCGGCGGCACGAAGATGACGACTGGCCTGTCATTCAGGACTAGGGATCGGCGGGCAAGTTCCGCGCGTCACGCCGCGGCTGCAACTTGCGGACCCGATGACCGCCGACGGGCCGCCGGTTAGCCGCCCTGCTTGTAGTTGTTCAGCGCATAGCCGCGATCGCGATAGAACCGGTAGCGCTCGCGCCCTGCCGCGAGTTCGTCGGGCGCATTGCCGACCACTTCGAGCAGCCGCTCGAAGCGCGCGAACTGCGCGGGGACCGCGGCGCCGAGATTGAGCAGGATCTGGTGATGCGGCGCGTCGTCGAGATTCGCGGCCAGCACGACCGGCGTATCGGCGGCGAGCGCGGCGCCGGCCATGCAGTGCGGCACGAAATCGAGCGGCGAGAAGGTCCACAACTGCTCGTCGAACGCGCGCAAACGCGGCGGCTCGGCCAGCACGACGAGCGGCTGGCCGGCCTGATACGCCTTGCGCACGAGGCGGCACGCGTACAGCAGCGAGTCGCCGACGTTCGAATGAAAATCGATGCGCGTCATGCCTGGGCGTTATTGTGCAGCGCGATCGATGAGGAACTGCGACAGCAGCGGCACCGGCCGGCCCGTCGCGCCCTTGGCCGCGCCGCTCTTCCATGCGGTGCCGGCGATATCGAGGTGCGCCCACGGATACGCTTCGGTGAAGCGCGCAAGGAAACACGCCGCCGTCACGCTGCCGGCCGGACGTCCGCCGATATTCGCGACATCGGCGAAGTTCGACTTCAGCAGGTCCTGGTACTCGTCGTCGAGCGGCATGCGCCACGCGGGGTCCGCCGCTTCCTTCGCCGCGTCGAGCAGTTCGCCGGCGAGCGCGTCGTCCTTCGCGAAGAGGCCCGTGTTGTGATGGCCGAGCGCGATGATGCACGCGCCCGTCAGCGTCGCGATATCGATCACCGCGGCCGGCTTGAAGCGCTCCGCGTAGGTCAGCGCGTCGGCGAGAATCAGGCGCCCTTCGGCGTCCGTATTCAGGATCTCGATCGTCGTGCCCGACATGCTCGTGACGACGTCGCCCGGCTTCGTCGCCGTGCCCGACGGCATGTTCTCGCAGGTCGGGATGATGCCGACCACGTTGAGCTTCAGGCCCATCTCGGCGACCGCGCGCAGCGTGCCGAGCACCGAGCCCGCGCCGCACATGTCGTACTTCATTTCGTCCATCGCGTCGCCGGGCTTCAGCGAAATGCCGCCCGTGTCGAACGTGATGCCCTTGCCCACGAGCACGACCGGGGCCGCCTTCGCCGCACCGCCCTGGTACTGCAGCACGATGAACTGCGGCGGCTCGGCCGAACCTTTCGCGACCGACAGCAACGAGCCCATCTTCAGCGCTTCCATCTGCTTCTGGCCGAGCACGTCGACTTTCAGTTTCCAGTCCTTCGCAAGCTTTTTCGCGGTGTTCGCGAGATAGGTCGGCGTGCAGACGTTGCCCGGCAGGTTGCCGAGGTCGCGCGTGAGGTCCATGCCGTTCGCGAGCGCCGTGCCCTGCTTTGCGGAGAGCTTCGCGAGCTTCTCGTCGGCCGGATCGACGGAGAAGACGACGCGCTTCAACGCGCGCGCGGTGGTATCGGGCTTGCTCTTCATCTGCGTGAAGCGGTAGGTCAGTTCGCGCAATGCGAGGATTGCCGCGCGCACGGCCCAGTCCGACGTGCGTTCCCTGATCGGCGCCTGGGCGAGCGTGAAGGTGACCTGCACGATCTTCGTGCCGAGAATCGCGCGCCACGCGGCGCGCACCGCGTCGCCGTACGCCTTCTGCGTGAACGCATCCTGTTTGCCGAGGCCGACGAGCAGCACGCGCGATGCGCCGATGCCGGACACTTCATGCAGGAACAGCGTGCTGCCGGTCTTGCCGTCCATATCGCCCGCCTTGATGATGCGGGTCAACAGCCCCTTGGTGGCCGTGTCGATTTCGAGCGCCGCACCGGACAAGGTTTGCGACTCGAACACGCCGATCACGATGCAATCTGATTTTCCCGTCAGGAACCCTTGGGTCGAGCCTTTGCTCCAATCACAGGCTTTTATGCTAAAGTCCATCGCGCTTGTCCTCGGATAAAATCTGGGCTTAGGATGAAAGCCGCAATTATCCGCTATTTTTCCTGTGGCCGTCGCTTTGGAGGCAGGTACTACGCCTACGGTGCCCCGGCAAGCGCGCCCTCCCATCTTCAACCATGATCTTTGAACGCTCCCTCCAGCGCGAACTCGCTTATACGGCTGGCGCCGTGTTCATGGTTCTGCTGACGCTCGTGCTGACGACGATGATGATCCGCATCGTCGGCTTCGCCGCGTCCGGCGAAATCGATCCGCGCGACGTGCTCGTGCTGATCGGCCTGACCGTGATCGGTTACCTCGCGATCATGCTGGTCGCCACGCTGTTCGTGTCGATCCTTTTCGTGCTCACGCGCTGGTACCGCGATTCCGAAATGGTCGTGTGGCTATCGTCGGGCGTGAGCCTCACGCAGTTCATCAGACCGGTCGGCGTGTTCGCCACGCCGATCATCATCCTGATCGCGTTCTTCGTGTTCGTCGGCTGGCCGTGGTCGAACCAGCAGAACAAACTGATCCGCGCGCGCTTCCAGCAGCGCGACGAAGTTTCGCTGCTGGCTCCTGGACAATTCCGCGAATCGACGGTAAGCCACCGCGTGTTCTTCATCGAGAAGATGTCGCCGGACCAGTCGCACGTCGAGAACGTATTCGTCACGAGCACCGAGAACGGCAAGGTCAACGTCGTCGTGTCGAAGTTCGGCCATACCGAAACGCAAAAGAACGGCGACCGTTTCGTCGTGCTCGAAAACGGCCGGCGTTACGACGGCGAGCCGGGCCACCCCGATTTCCGCATCATGGAATTCGAGCGCTACGGCATCAAGATCCAGAGTCAGCCCGTGGTCACCACGCCTACCGCGACCGGCACGCCCACGCTCGAACTGCTGCGCAACCCGACGCGCGACAATCTTGCCGAGTTCGCGTGGCGCGCCGGGCTGCCGCTGATCGCGATCAACCTGATGCTGCTCGCGATTCCGCTCGCGTACCAGAACCCGCGCCGCAGCCGCACGATCAACCTCGTGATGGCGGTGCTCATCTATCTGACCTATTCGAACGTGCTGAACGTCGTGCAGTCGTGGATCCAGCAGGGGAAGATGTCGTTCCCGGTCGGCCTCGTCGGCTTGCATCTCGTGGTTGCCGCTATCGTCGTGTTTATCTTCTGGCTGCGCGTACGCAACCGGCCGCTGTTTTCGCGCGCGACGTTCAGCCGGCGATCCGGCGTCGCGCGCTCGTCGCAGTCGCAAGGAGCCTGACCGATGCGGATCTATGAGCGGTATTTCGCGCGTCAGGTTTATCTGTCGTTCGTTTTTATTCTGTTCGCGTTTTCAGGGCTGTTTTTCTTTTTCGACCTGATCAACGAACTCAATTCGGTCGGCCGCGGTCATTACAACTTCAGTTTTGCGGTGCTGCGCGTGGCGCTGCAAACGCCGTCGCGCTTCTACGAAATCATTCCGGTCGCCGCGCTGATCAGCGCGATCTATGTGTTCGCGCAGATGGCCGCGAACTCCGAATACACGATCTTCCGCGTCTCCGGTCTCGCGACGAACCAGGCGCTGCGCTCGCTGCTCAAGATCGGCATCCCGCTCGTGCTGCTCACGTATCTGATCGGCGAAGTAATCGGGCCTTATACGGACCAGTTGTCCGAGCGCGTGCGGCTCGAGGCGCTGGGCTCGTCGGTGTCGAGCAATTTTCAGTCGGGCGTCTGGGTCAAGGACACGTTGACCGCGCGCGCCGACGGCGAGCAGGTCACGCGCTTTGTCAACGTCGGCGAGCTGAAACCCGACGCGACGATCAGCAATGTGCGCATCTACGAATTCGACTCGAAGTTCAGGCTGTCGAATGTGCGGAGCGCGAAGTCGGGCGTCTATCAGCCACCCGGTCACTGGAAACTGACCGACGTGACCGATACGCAACTGATCGACGTCGTGCCGGCCGGCGTCACGCCGGCCGACGCACTCAATCCCGTCTATCGCGCGAAACAGATCACGCTGCCCGAGTACTCGCTGCGCTCGGAACTGACGCCGCAGATTCTGTCGGTCCTGCTCGTGTCGCCGGACCGGATGTCGATGTTCAACCTGTTCCGCTATATCCAGCATTTGACGGAAAACCATCAGGACACGCAGCGCTATGAAATCGCGCTGTGGCGCAAGCTGCTGTATCCGTTCGCGGTGTTCGTCATGCTGGTGCTGTCGCTGCCGTTCGCGTATCTGCATACGCGCGCCGGCGTGGTCGGCGTAAAGGTGTTCGGCGGCATCATGCTCGGGATGAGCTTCCAGTTGTTCAATACGCTGTTCTCGCACATCGGCAATCTGAACACATGGCCCGCGCCGTTGACGGCCGCGACGCCGGCACTCGTTTATCTGGTGCTGGGTCTCGTCGGGCTGAAGTGGGTCGACCGGCATTAGTCGGTGCGGCCGCGCGGGGCCGATTGCCGGCTAATACGGCGCACGCGCTTTGTGTGCTTTGTGTGCTGTGTGTGCTTTGCGTGCTTTCGACCTGATCGGGAGGGATGTGATGGCAACTACCGATGCGGCCGCTACCGGCATCGTTCTGTTTGCGCATGGCGCGCGCGACGCGCGCTGGGCGGAGCCGTTCGAACGGCTCGCCGATACCTTGCGGGGCCTGCGCAGTGCGCCCGTCTCGTTGGCCTTCCTTGAACTGATGACACCGGATCTGCCGACAGCCGTTGCGCAGCAAGTGGCCGACGGCTGTCGCGCCGTGACGATCGTGCCCGTGTTTTTCGGGCAAGGCGGCCACATCCGCCAGGACCTGCCCGCGATCGTCGATCGATGCCGGACGGCGCATCCGGACATCGAGATTCGCTGCGCGACGCCCGTCGGCGAAGACGAAGCGGTGATCGAGGCCATTGCGCAGTATTGTTTGCGGCAGGTCTAGCGGGCGCCCCTGCCCGTTTGATGCAAATAAACTCAGCTTAGCAACGCTTACGTCGCCGCTCGCGCGACGTTTCGTGCGTCAGTGCCGAGTCGCGTCTGCAGGCATCCGATTCAACTCCGCATGCACGTCGTCCCATTCCTCCGGCGGACACGCGCACACCCATTCGATGCAATCCCTGTCGAGCGCCGCTTCAGTCTCCGCCTGATCGGCCAGCGCCTCCATCGCTTCGACCAGCGCGATGCGATCCTGCAAGGTCACGCCGGCTCGCTTTACCGCGCGCGCGATCGCACCGATCCTCGCGACCTGCTTGCTGTACTGGTCCGCGTAACCGATTGCCGTGCGGTTCACGCGTTCAAGCAGGTCGATGCGCTTCTCGAGTTGCTCGCGCGTAAGCGTTTGAAGGGGAACATTTCGCGTTTGTCTGGCCATAGGCACCTCCACTGGTGAGAAGGCCCGACTCAATCCGTTTGGAATGGGGTGAGCGGGCACGATGATGAGGTCGGAAGACCGGGCTGAAACCGAACCGGCGAGCCTCGCGGCTCCCTCATCACGACCCGCCCATTGAGAAAGCAGACGAGCAGATGTTAGCGCACGGCCTGCGAAGGCAGGCGTGCGGGTTTCAGCAACAGGCTTCCGGACCTGTGTCACCGATGTTTCGGCAACCTGATCATTGTGAGGCAGTGCTTTTTTGAGAGATCAACAAAGAAAGCGAAAGATACCTTGACTGGTTTAACACGCGCATCGCGGCCTCAATACAGCGAGTCGTGGAAGCACCCGCACGGGAACATGATCCATCGTAGTATGTGCGGCAAGCTCACATTGCAGCCAGGTAGCCTGCGGACCGTCGAAGCAAATGGTGCGAGTCCATATCATTTCCTTCGCAAAGGCCGGATTCCCCCGAGGATTGAAACTACAGAGGTAAGACCATGCTCTCCGAGGCCCCTGATGTCTTGTCCGAGGTGCTCAAACTCATTCGTCTGCGAGGCGACCATGTGTTCCACGGCGAATTGAGCACCGGCGCCGAAGTCACGTTCTCGCCGGGACCTGCCATCTTCCTGCATTTACGCACGGGCGAACTCGCGGTCTCGCAACGGGACGGCGAAGCTGTGCTGCTGCACCCCGGCGACTTTGTTCTTTTGCCCCACGCAGACGGGCACACGATTCGAGCAAACGCAGGCGCAAAAGCACGTCAATGCTTCGATGCCGACGTATCTTCCGGCTCGCGAGGCACGGCGCAGACTTTCCGATGGGCTGCCGGGGACGATGTTGCAGGATCTTTTCTTGCCGGCGCGTTCTATTTCGATGGCGCGCCGTTGCGGTCATTGCTTACAGGGCTTCCCGGCCTTATCCACCTGACGTGCGACAAGTCGATGGAGCCGGCATGGCTCGGCGCCATTTCCCATTTCCTCGACGTCGAGTCACGTGCCCCGAGTCCCGGCGCATCCTTGATGATCTCGCGGCTCATCGATCTTCTCGTTATACGCACGCTGCGGATGTGGGTCAGCAAGCAAGGCAACCGGACAGACTGGCTGTCCGGATTGACCGATGAACGCATTGGACGCGCGTTGAACGCGATGCATCAGGCACCCAACGAGGCGTGGACCGTGAAGTCGCTTGCCGATATTGCCGTGATGTCGCGCTCCACGTTTTCGGAGCGCTTCACCGCGGTGGTCGGGTTGCCGCCACTGCGTTATCTGGCGCGCTGGCGATTGACGGTTGCCGCCGACCTCTTGCGCGCAGGAACGCTTAAAGTGGTCGACGTTGCCTACGCTGCAGGCTACGGCTCGGAAGCCGCGTTTAGTCGCGCGTTCAAGGCGCAGTTCGGGTATCCGCCAAGCGACGCACATCGCATCTCGCGCGGCAGTATTTTTCGCGCCCGAAGCTCGGAACTGGTTTGAGCGCAGGTGCTGCGCGTTCGCCGGGGCGGACGGCAAGGCGACAAAGTCGCCTCGTCCATTCATACAGCGGCAGCCTGCTTATTTGGCAGCAGCCTCGATGTCGCTTGCCAGACCGTCCGGATCAGTCAGGAAAGCCGTGTGCCCCGTCTGCAGCGTGTATTCGGCGCGCACCGGCGTGCTCGCCACCATTTTGGCCTGGAAAGACGGGCTGATCACCTGGTCGAACGCAGTATGGATGTACACCTTATCGACCTTGCCAAAGCGCGCGGCCGTGAGGTGCACGGGGGTCGTCAGAGGAACCAGCGGCTCATCTAGGATCGCGTCCGGAATCGCTTTTCTCAAGCCTTCGGGAGCGCCGTTTGCAAACAGGTCGGCGCGAGCCGAATACTCGATGCTCGCAATACCTTTTTCCTTGTCGATTTTCAGGTGCGGTCCAATCTTTGCGTCGGCGTCCTGCTGCGCCATGGACACGAGCGAGTCGCCGTCATGCGGGAGGTACGCTGCCAGGAAAACGAGTGTCCTGATTTTGGACGGTGCCTTTTCCGCTGCATCCGCGATGACGATTCCCCCAAAGCTGTGCCCGACTACGACCGCCCGGTGGTGCAGCTTGTTCAATGCGTCAACCACGGTATCGCGATAGAGATCGAGGCTGACCTTGTCCGGTGCAGCCTCTGCGCCCGGGCGGCCAGGCAGGTCGACGGTAACGACCTCGTAACCGTCTGCACTGAGTTTCGCAGCGACGTAGCCCCATATCTTCGCGTTCTCGAAGGCGCCGTGGACAAGAACGATGGGCGGCTTCTCCGCAGCCTGTGCGTTGGCACCGAAAGCTAGAGCGGGGGCGATAAGAGCAGCAAGGAGGCGTTTCATCTGGATCGATTCCTTTGGTTTGGAGAGGCGTCAAAAAATTCGCATGGCATGGGCTGGCATGCGCGCCACTCTAAGGAAGATGCCGGAAATGGGCCATATCGCGGCGTCTCGTTTTCTTGATCGATCGTACGAGCATAGGCTTGGCCCGGAACTGAGCGCGTCATTTCCGGGAAGCCTTAGCAAAAAAATCTTTTAGCGTCGCACGGCATTTGCGTCGAATCAGCTCCTTGCAATCCGGCGCGAGTCGCGCGGCGGATAGCCAAACTGCGCTTTGAATGCGCGGCTGAAGGCGGCCTCCGATCCGTATCCTGCGGCCTGGGCGACTTCCGTCACTTTGAGCTTTCCCGCACGCAACCAGTCGGCGGCCAAGGTCAAGCGCCACCACGTCACATATCGCAGTGGCGACACGCCCACCGTCGCCGTGAACCGATCCGAGAAATTCGATCGCGACATCGCCGCGATCTCTGCCAATGACTCGACCGTCCAGGCCTGTTCCGGATTCCGGTGAATCGCATTCAAGGCGCGCCCAATCCGCTTGTCCGTCAACTCCAGAAGACCGTCCAGGCGGTTGCCGTCGCCATTGATCCACGTGCGCAAAGTCCGAATGACAAGCAGGTCTATCAGAAGCGCCATCAGGATCGAAGAGCCAGGCCCGACGTTGGTCGCTTCATCGATCAGGACGCGAGAGAACGAATCGAGCCATTGCGGAACCTGACTCTCATTGCACTTGACGTGGATAAACCTGGGCAGCTCCGTTATCAACGACCCTAATGGACCCACGTCAAAAGAGAACGCACCCGCGAGAAAACGTCCCACGATGTCGGAGTTTATGGCCCATCGCGCGCTCTGAGCCTGGTGCCCGGTCCGCGCCGACAGATTGGCCTTGAACGTCCGGCGCACTTCGCCGCAGCGCCGGTCTCGCATCGTGTATCCGTCTGCCTGCAGGGAGAAAACGAAGTCGCCGGGCTGCAGCAACAGCGGTTCGCCATCGCGCGGCTGAAGCACGACTTCGCCGTCGCGCATGTGCAAAAAGCTCGACCGGCCCGGCGGAAAGACCGCTTCGGTGAAGGCGCCCAGCTCACCTTCAATAACAATATGCCCCCGCAGCCGAACCAGCCTGAGGACTTGGGATAAGGCATCGCCCCGCTCTTCCTGCGCGTCGTTGTATTCGACTTTAGCTAAAGCAGATCGACCTACTACTTTCCTTCCGGACCCATTCGCTTTCTTCAAATCTCGTCAAGCGCCTTTCGCACTCTTTCCAGGTATCAGTCACATGTGAAACGGCAAAGCGCGCCGCATAAACGTGCATACGCACCGGCGCGCATCATCTGGATCTTCGCCAGTGCGCCGCCGCTATCGAGAACGATCGGCTTCGCGACTGAATGCTTTGCCCGAAGCCCCCGTTTCGGCCTCGCCGAAGATAAGATTGCCGCGCATATGAAGAGCAGGCGCAGAGCCATCAAGCAAGGCTTCGTGAAAGCAATCAGGGATTACCGACTTGCGCTCAGTTCACTCGAGCACTTTAGTGAAAGCGTCATGCACTGGCCATATCACAGCGTCCGGTATACATGATCGATCGTCCGGTCGCCGAGATCCGGATCGACATCGAATATCGACATTGAACTTGAAGAGGTAGCTTTGCGAAGCGCCCGCACAAACGCTAACCCCTGAGACGACTTTAATTTCGCATCTGATTGGTGGCCATGCTGCCGAGGCCAGGTCTCATGATCGCCTGTCTTTTTAGTCGTTGACACGCTTGTTTAACGTACGGCGGTGGCATTCGGCGCCAGGCGAAGAATTGCGCGTCCCGCAGTCGAACCATTCTCGAGCGTCGATGATACGGGATCGCTCTTGCTCACCAGTCTCAGACGCGGCCCCTCGAGCACATCACGCGTTGCGAAAGCCGTCTGAATGATATCGCCTTCGGGATCAGCAACCGATGCGTCGTCTCCGGTCGCCCCAGCCGTTTGCACAACGTATCCGGCAAAGTCATCGCGCTCGTATCGCTTGAGCAGTAGCTTGATCAAACCCGCCGATATCCATGCCATCAAGCAATCCATCGTTCGTCACCAGGTTTCCAACAGATCCGCAGGAGCGTCGCGCCCCTCACGATAAAAATGCCGGTCTATAACAGACGCGCTAGCCGCCGCACGTAAATGCATGCGGCCAGCCTCGATCGGCAAACACGTATTTTGTAAGGCATGCATCAACCGCCAAAATAGGGATTGCAGTAGCTCACCGGACCGACGCATGCTCGTGGCTTTTCAGCGCGTCTACCGCTCAGGCTTGTTCCGGAATTGCCAGAGCCTTCATCGCTATGCGCATGTTGCGCCTTCATTTGCGCAACTTGTTGCTGATACATCGGACTGACATCGGGATAAGACGCATCGGTTACGAACCGCGAGCCGTCGTTTTCTGCCTGAACCAGTTCTTGCCGGATTTGCTCCCGCGTCTTCGCCTGCGCGAATGCGCTCGAGAGATCCGTCGTCATAGCGATTGCGACGACCGACATGGTCACTACGGTGAGCTTCTTCATATTTAACTCCGCGGGAATTGAATTGTGAAAAACACACTGCTCGACTCTTTAATCTGGATATCGAAATTCATTGATCTCGATTACCGCGTCTTCACCAGCATGTCCTTCCAGCCTCGCGAAGCAAGCAGTGGAACCTCGTGTTCACTGCGAAAAACACGCCATGCAATGTCTTTATTCCTTCAATCTTATCGTTTGTTCTTTTGAGCTGAGTCAATTACGCAGGGCGTGCCGGCGCGCAGTCGTCAGGTTGAACGAGGCGTCAAGAATATGAAGCCTAGTTTCACGGAGCTTCGTTGCTCGCTTCCTGCAGATGTGTAGATCCCGTGCGCGAGGCAAGCGCCCTTGTGCCCGTTAGTGCACAAAGGGAAGGATCTTCCGGGAAGTATTGGGATCCTTACCAGTTCCGTAAGCTGCTTGAACTGTCCGGATTCGTGGAATAAGCCAGTAGAAAGGCAGAGCCGAACATGCGGGCTATCGCGGGGAGTAGCCGCAGATCCTGCGTCGGATGCTACACATCGCGCCAGAAGCGATGGCGAATCGCCACATCGGCAATGAGCAGGTTTCGACTGCGGATGTCGGTGCTTTGTGCAGCGGCGCGATTGCCGGGTTCCGTGTCGCCCGACTGTATTTGATCTATGCGTTGAGAAAGTGCCGAGCGTAGCCAACAAAAGCTTCCGGGTACTGGAATATCACGCCATGGCCGGAGTCCGGGTAAAGAATAAGCTGCGCATTCGGCATGGTCTTGTACATCGTATAGGCGTTATCGACTGGCAGCATGGTATCGGCGCTGCCGGCAACAACGAGCGTTGGATGGTGAATGGACCGAAGTACCGTGTGCTGCGGATCGGCTACGGCACACCAGCTGATCAGCGCCTTCGCCTGCGCTCCATTGGCGGCCGAATTGCATTCCGTGTCGCGATCCTCGGTGCGTTCCCGTGTCCGCTTCAGGAAAGCGAGCCCTGCCGATCTACTATTGACCGAGGGCGTAAAGAACAGAGGCAGTCGCGGATCCGGCGCGCTCGTGTCGGCGTATGCTGCCTGAAGGACCGCCATCAGATGTTGCTGTCCACCTTGCGGGGCAGTGCCGACGAGAATCAGTTTGCGCACGAGGTCGCCAAGCACAGAGGCGATTTGTTGGGCAACGCAGCCGCCGAGCGAAAAGCCGAGCAGATCGACTTGACGCAGCCCCAACGACGTCATGAAGATGATCGCATGTCGTGCCATCGCCTCTACGCTATCCGGCGTTTGTCCCGTGGAACGTCCGACACCGGCGTTGTCGAAAATAACGACAGGACGATCCTTGGCGAGCGCATTGACGACCGCAGTATCCCAGGAATCGATGTTGCCTGAGAAGTGCTGCAACAACACCAGGGGAACGCCGTTTTTCGGGCCGAGGCGGCGAAACGCGAATTGAACGCGGCCACCGTCGACGTAGAGCGTGGGGGCTGTCTGAAGTGTCAAGCCCTCCTTCCCGGACCGAGGGCCAGCCTCACCGGAATCCGCACTCATTTGCCATTCCTTGCGATCACTCGATATCACTTCTTTGTTGTTCATCTGGCGCTTCCCCGGACCGACAGTGCAAAGGTAAGCTCGTAAGCGCTTTACGACCATCTCCTACCCTCCGAATTGCATGATCGATCGTCCAGATCTTCCGTTCCTCGAGTTGTCGCGCGCGGCGCGCGCTCGCGTCCGCGGACACAGATCATGCAATGGAATGAACGCGACCGGGCGCCCGTGCCGATTTCCTCCACGACGAACCAACCGGTGACGTATCGGCTTCGAGGTTTTAACCGGGACGCGGCAACGAAGACAGGCCCTGTATCTTCTGCTCTACTGCCAAGCGCTGCTCGCTGTCTGGATTCCGGATCACAAATTTCGGCTTCCCGGTTATTGGAGACCTTCATTGGCGCCATTACCATTTTCACGTTTTCTATCTAGCTCGAACTCGAGACCGTCGGTGATACCCCCCTTTCAAGAAAACGCGCTTTACTCCTCGGTGTCGAGGTTACTCGTGGCGGCTGCCGGTACGACATGAATTTTGCACGGCAGGAAATCAGGACCGAAGCTGCGCTTCGTACGGGAGAGTGGTCACTCGGCGACCTGCATGTCACCACGCTCGATGCAGTGGATCTGTCGGAATGCCGTCTGTCATCGCTTCCCGGCCAAATGTTGAGGCTGTTCTTCGTCCGATCGGGTTCCATAACGTTGACGTCTATCGCAGGGTCGCATCGGCTAGACGCAGGAAGCCTGTTTGTTGCGCCACCGCAGGCTGGGTGGAAACGGCAGAATTTTTATAATCAAACAAAGCTGGTATTGATTTCCATCCCGAGGCGCGCATTGCACGAGCGTGGCTTTCAGATCAAATCGTTCGAGCTCGTGGCTGCGAACATGTCCAATCCGGACGCACGTGCCGTTGGTCAATTGATCTTGTCCATTGCCGAACAGAGCGGATGCACGAGCCTTGCGCTAAGAGCAAGGCAAGGACGGCATCTTCTGGATTTGCTTGCCATGGTGCTGGGGAATCCACTCGCGGTGATAAGTGCCAGAAACCGCGAGGTGGCGCTATCGCGTGCAAAAGACTACGTCGCACGGCATCTGGAAGACCACGAGCTGAGCGCGACACGTATCGCAACGTCGGTTGGCATTTCGCCTGGCCACTTGAATCGCCTTTTTAAAGCCAGCGCCATGTCGGTGATGCGCTATGTCTGGGCGTGCCGTTTGGATCGCGCTGCCGATCTTCTCAGAAGTCGCGGCGAATCAAACGTCTCGATCAGCGATATTGCCTTCAGTTGCGGATTCGCGAGCCACGCTCATTTCAGCCGTGTGTTCAAAGCGCGATTCGGCTTTTCTCCTAGAGACTATCTGTTACGCGTGAGAGCACACAAATCCGGTGCGCACCTCGAGATTGCGGCTAAAACGGAAGATGTCTGATGCCGTCCGATGCGTCTCGCGGCGCTCTGCTAGCTGGGTTCCGGCGTAGGCAGTTCGAATTCGGCGTGCGTCTACGAGACGCCAGCCGAACGGCTTGCCCGACGTATTGCATCCAACGATTGAATCCACCGACCAAACGGGTCAGAGGAACGGGGGCTTTCGGTGTTGTGCGCCCGTCGGCTTTTGGCCGAACCCACGAACCGACGAAAGGGGGCCGTCGTCGATCCGGGGTCATCCGGCAAGTGTCGACCCGTTGAAGACAATCCGCTCGTTCGTTGGAACGTCCGCTTTGCGCGGAAGCAGTCGTTCGCTTATTGGCGGTCTGCTGAGTGTCTCACGTGCAAACCGCAGTACCCGGCCAGATCGCTTTCCTGCCATCCAATCGCTCGCCGATATAACGGCCGATCACCTCCGCGGGCGAGCCTGTGTCGCCGCCTGCGCTATTCACCAGCACGACGATAGCGCGCTTGCGTGGTCGGCTGAATGCAGCGTAGCTCGTGAAGCCGCCGGTGCCGCCCGTGTGCCAATGAGTCTGATCTTCCGGCCGGTAGAACCAGCCAAGACACATCGTCAAGGCAGCGTCGACTTTCACGCGAGGCTTTTGCACGTCTTCAAGCGCCTGGCTCAACGTGTACCTACCGGGTCCCGTCGCGTCCCGTACACTCTGCGGATCATTGAGGGCCTCAAGATAACGAAGGACGTCAGACACCGATGCCCGCAGTCCACCTGCCGCCACCAGCGAGTTGAGGTCCCAAGGATGCGCGGGACGGCCATTTGTCTTGTGACCTTGAATGAAGCGCATTTGCTGTTCAGATGTCAATGCGACGGTGGTGTCACTCATGCCTAACGGATCCAGCACCTGCTCGCGCAGCAACTCGACGAATGGCTTGCCGCCCCGATTTGCGAGGGCAAAACCGAGCAGGCCCACGCCGAGGTTGCTGTAGCTGAATTTCGGCTTCTCAGGTTTGCCTGTCCCATAGGTAACGACGAATTCAAGCAGCTTTTCGGCGTCGAAATCTGCATATGGATTTTCAGGGTCGGCTGGTCGCATGTTGGATGGTAGGCGCGGCAAACCTGAATGGTGAGTCGACAGATCGAGCAGCGAGATTTCCCGTTTTGCCTGCTCGTGCACGATCGCGCTCGGCGAGAGTTCTCTCACCGGCTCATCCAGGCAAGCTTGCCCTTGTGCAACCATTTGCGCGAGTAGCAGTCACGTGAATGTCTTGGATAACGAGCCGACTTCAAAGATCGATGCGGCACTCGCGGCACCAAAGGAAGCAATCGCCCGCTCGCCGCCCTGTACCACGCCGATTACTACGCCGCCCGAGTTTCCCTTCGACAGCCAGCCATCTGTAGATATCGCTTCGAGGTCGCGTGAAAGCTGTGAACCAAGGTCTGCGACTGCAACAGGTGGCAACGCAGGTAACATGCGCGGTGGCGGCAGAGGTGTCACGCGAGCAATCTGTGTCTGACGTTCGAAATCGAGAGGCCGGTCGACAAGTTGCGTCCATCGTCCAGTCAGCCGGTTTAAATCCGCGGAGAGCGTGCCCGCCCAGCGGCCGTTGACTGACGGGACCTCGAAGCTGAAGCGGTCGCCGCAAAACGATACTTGCGTGCAAGCCAAGCCCGTCGCTCGCTGGTCAATGCTGTCAAGGGAAGCCACCTGCCGCCCGGCCTGATCGCTTTTGACGATCAGTTGAATGCGATACGCATGCTCGTCCACAGAAAGATGGCCTAGCCATATGCCATCGATGGGAGAAGGCGTCACCGCCGCAATAAATGTGTCACGCACGAGCTTGAGCGCTATCTCGCGACCCTGTGTCCATGTTCCCGCGAGCGTCAAATCGTCTTCTTCGAGAGCACCTGACCAGGATCCCTTGACGGCGGGTACTGCGAAACTCAGGGAGCGCCCTGCGATCGTCACGTCCGTGCATTCCATTCCGAATCCGCCCTGATTTGGGCTGTCGATCGTTAGCAGCGGAAGGTCGCCGGCAGTCCACGCAAGGTGCAAGACCACACGCGAGGATCCAAGGAAACCTTCATAGGATCCGGGCCGGAACGGTGTGTCTGCGGGCACAGTAGATTCCTCGATGCAGGGAATTCACGCTTGAGGTGGCCAACCTATCGGTCGGCCTTGAGCATATCGGCAAGCACGGCCCATCGCTCGTGACCTTGCCATTCGCCATTGATGCGCAAGTAGCGCGGCGAGAAGCCTTCCTTCTGAAATCCTAATCGGCGTACCAACGCTATTGACGCATGGTCCACCCGGGCTTCCCGACTGGCAAAGCAAGACCGCTTTCAAACTGGCTTTGTCGTTCGGGCGATGAAACGCTCTTCACTTGCTCGTATGGCGAAAATAGCGGTCGCCCTTCGCGGCCGGACTCGGCGAACAGGCGATCTAAATGTTCAGTCCAACGCCTGAAATCCGCGGGTACAACGGCAACGATATCCGGCATGGCAAGGTGCTTCCCTTTTTACAGCCTTGGATTTTTCGGATGGAGGCCAGCGATTTCCAGCGATTCAATCGGACCATATAGCGCGTGAGCTTCCTGCTTCACTACCGCCCAATACTTGTCGCCGTATGACCAATGCCACCATTCGAACGGGTAATTGACGAAGCCTGCATCTTCCAGAGCAGCGAACATCAACGAGCGGTGTTGTCGAGCGTGTGCATTCAGATTCTCGAACTGTGAAAAACAGGCGCCGCCCGACGCCACCTCATCGGCATCGTAGGCGCAGCCAAGGTCAAGCTCACACCCATTGCGATCACACAGGGTGATGTCTATTGCTCCACCGCCAGGATGCCCTGCGACCGATGGCGGTGCAACGAACCGCGAAGTAAGTTCGATTGCGTCGGACTCGGCCAGACCCGGATTGCTGACCAGGACCTTGCGCAACCGCCGCTCAAAATAAAATCTCTGCAGGGCGGCTGGTCGCAGCGCTTCCTTCACCAGAAGACAATAATCCGATGGCAAGTTCGAAACAGCCTCGACAAGTCGACAGGCAACCGTCTCCCGTACCGTGAATTTTGGCTGATAGCCAAGGCAAGCGATATTCGCGGCGGAATCGTCGATGCGCAGCCGCGGATGCAGGCCAGCGATTGCGACGAGCCGTTCACCACATTCCGCGGTCACCATCGCACTCACGCGCGCATCGGAAAGGCTGAGCCAATTCATTGTGGGGGATATCGATGCGCTCATTCTGGTTGTGATGCCGGACGCATTATTGAGGTCATTCGCTACGTTTGCGAGACTACCGCCTGCGAGCGACAGACTTATAACAGAGGTCAATAAAACCGGCTAGCAGAGAACCTGTCGCGGGCTCTTCGAGCACGCCGAGAGCCTCCCAGATGCCTACTGTCCGGCCACCACTCACTCAAACTCAGTCGCATACCCGGAGAGCTTGCTGCCGATCGCCAGGTTGAACATCGCCAGTTCGCGGCTGTTCGATGACATCTGCAGGCCGGTGCGAATGGCCCGGATCTCGGGCGGCTTTAAAGGTGGCTTCTGTCGGGTGAGCTTGCCCTCGTTCCAAGGCACACAACGACCGGTGAGGCAATCCTGCGTCTCCATGACGATGCGTCATCTGGTTTGCGGGTCCACGCGATTTCTCGGCAAACGCTCGCCAAGTGCATCGTAGATAGGTAGGCAGCCCAATGCGATGGGGACTATCATCGCGCTGAAACAAGCTGTCAGCATTGGCAGAAGCAGCGCAAAACTCGCGGTCATTTCCATCACGAGCACAATGCCGGTAACAGGTGCCCGCACCACCGCCGCAAAAAAAGCAGCCATTCCCACAACCGCGAAGTCGGCTGGATCGGCAGTCTTGTCGACAACGGAATGCCATAGCAGGCCAAATGCAAGACCCGTCTGCGCGCCAAGGACAAGCATCGGCGCGAACAGGCCACCGGGCGTCCCAGCCGCATACGACACGGCGCCCAGCACGGCGCGGACCAGCAAAACATATACGATGCCCGAGAGGATCCCCGAGCCGTCGATTGCGCGCTGCGTCAGGCCGTCGCCCCCTCCCACCAGGTCCGGCGCGAACCAGCCAAGCACGCCGACAAGTGCGCCGATTAGCGCAGCGCGCGCTTCGACTGGCCAATGCGCGAGGCGATCCGATACGGCTAGCGCGAAAAGTATTGCATGACAATAGGCGACGCCCAGGAGTCCAAGGGCCGCGCCGAGCACGAGGTGCGCCGGCAGAAGGGGAAAGCCCGGCACACCGTGACCAGCGAACGCGAAGTCAGGTGCGTCGCCATGCATGAGCCGCGCGACGACAATGGCTCCGGCAGATGCACCCAGCGCGGCCACAGCCGTGCGTGTCTCGAAACGGCGCATCAGCTCCTCCAGCACGAAAACCGCGCCGGCAATCGGTGCATTGAAGGCCGTCGCGAGCCCCGCACCGGCCCCCGCTGCAACCAGGACCAGGCAGTCGCGCGCGTTGCGGCGAAACAGCTTCCCAATCAGGTGGGCGAGTGATGCGCCCATCTGCACGATGGGTCCTTCGCGGCCCAATGCAAGCCCGGCACCAATGGCAATCACGCCTCCGACGAATTTGACCGGTAGCAGCACGAGAGTGGCGGGACGCTGGTCGCCCCTAAGCACGGCCTCCACGTGAGGGATACCACTACCGCTTGCTTCCGGCGAAAACCGCTTCACGAGCCAGGCAGAGAACGCTGTCAACGTCGACACCGCCAACGCCAGAGCGATAAAGCCGACGACCGACTCGTCGTGCGCATACGAGATGAACCGGCCGCGCCATGTGTCCGCGCGTTCCAGTGCGAGTCGAAACATCACGCCCAACAACCCGGCCGCCGCTCCCACGACGAGAGATGAAATGGCTAGCGCGATCATTCCGCGACGTTGCTCGCCGGCATCGGTTGTCGTCACCATGTCGGCCCT
The DNA here is from genome assembly GCF_031119615.1 of Paraburkholderia sp. SARCC-3016. NCBI lineage: Bacteria > Pseudomonadati > Pseudomonadota > Betaproteobacteria > Burkholderiales > Burkholderiaceae > Paraburkholderia > Paraburkholderia sp. SARCC-3016. The sequence goes on from NZ_JAVHZD010000019.1 coordinate 104,835, forward strand.
GCCGCTCCACTGCCGGGCGTCATCCGGAACCCACCGGTTTTTGCATCGAGCGCAATACTCCATGCGCAGCCCAATTCCATGCCTTGCACAATGTGTTGAACTTCGCTGTTCGCACCGCGTGCGCGTGCCGCTTCCATTGCGCCCACCATCGCAGAGACTCCTGAGCGTTCGGCCCCAACCCACTCCGGCGGCGCCGCCGTGCGGCTTCAGACCATGATGCCGACGTCACGGCGAGCGGCTTTCAGTCAGTGCCCGGGAACGGCATACGCGTCGGACATTGAAGAGTAAGAAACCGAGACCAGTCCGTCCAGTGGCCGATACATTTCAAGGATCAGGAAAGTCACGGTCGATGCGGACAACGAACCTAGGAGCAACGCTATGACGACAGTTGAATTCGGAGGCGTAATCAAGCCAAAGGCGCCGAAAACAATGCACAACCACAACACGAGCGTGATGAGCAGCGCGGGCGAAACGGAGGCTGCGGTTTGCAGGACCCCGAGTTCACGTGCGTCGAATGCGGTCCCGTAACACCCTCGTCGGAAACCGGATGTCGCTGAGCCATCACCGCACCGACCACGCGCAACGCCGGCATTGCCGTGAACCACAGAGCGCGTCGTAACGGAAAGAGCGCCTGATCGTCTTTCATCATGGTATGAAAACGGAACCCTTGCCGGTAGTGGTCTTTGGAGTCTATATGTTGGGTTAAACCTCTGCCTTAAGAAGCCGCGCTCGGTTACGGCCGCCCCCGCGACATGCGCAACTTAATTCGCTAGCTGTTTTCTTAATTTAGTTAGCATCCTTGAAGTCTTTTCTTGTCGCCGCTCGGGCGGCGAGAAATCGCGATATCGAACAAACACGGCAATCTTCGTGGCCGCACAGTCAGACGTAAACGGCACTGGACGCTGAGAGATGTCGTACTAGACTATCTTTGCAAGCACGTGTCGAAAATAGTTGATCTGCGTTGGTTAGTCGTTAATTAAAAGGAGCGCGTCATGTTGAAACAGGCATCTGTGATTGCGGTCATTTCTGGCTTGGCGGCCCTTTCGGCGTGCAAGACCGACGGTTCGATGAATGCCGGCGCGGCGCCAGGTGCAACAACGGGCACAGCGCCCTCGAGTACAGCGACCAATACGGCACAAGCAATGCCGGCTACTTCATCGGTCCAGGCTGTCCAACCATCGCGGCCGGCGCAACCCCTGGCAGTCGCCCCACCGCCCAAGCAGCAACTGACTACTGCCGAGAAGGTTCTGGATGCGGATTCACGAGCGGCCGTTTATGCGTTGGTGTCTAATCATCCGAAGATGGACGATCTTGCACATAAAGCCAAAGGTGTTCTCATATTCCCCAATGTCGTGCGCGCAGGCTTTCTCGGTGGCGTGACGCATGGAACCGGAGAGCTTATCGAAGATGGAAGGGTCTCGGGCTATTACGCCACGACCTCGTTGTCCTATGGCTTTCAGGCGGGGGTGCAGCGGTATGCGTACGCAATGCTGTTCATGACTGATGCAGCACTTAATAACTTGAAAACAAGTGACAACTTCGAGATCGGGATGGGTCCAACGGTCGTCGTCGTTGATGAAGGCGCGGCAAAAAACTTCAATACAGAAACCGCAAAATCCGACGTTTATGCCATGGTCTTCGACCAACGCGGCTTGATGGCTGGGACGGCGCTGCGGGGAACAAAGATCAGTCGTATCTCTCAATGACGAATTGATGAGTCCGGCGCCGGGCCCATGCGGCCATTGCGAGCGCGATCGCGCTGCAGTCCTTGAGCTCGGTGGCGTTAAATACTGGACCATAAGACAAACGGGTTCGGCTCATACCCTTATGTCTGTGCCGACCCATGTCAGGGGTCGTCAGTGCATTAAACGAGCAGGCAGACGCAAATAGCGCGGAGCGGGAGGATGACCACTGCACACTGAACAGCGGACGTCGGTGGCTACGTGACAAACGTCTCGATCTGGCCGACCAATGCCCCATACAGTCGGCCGAAGTCAACCCATTGCGGAGTTTCCGTGGATTGCCAAATGCGCGTTCCAGAGCGAATCAACGTCGTTCGCCGAGCCAGATGTCCTGGCAAGTGCAGACCTTCAATCGCCAATCGCGGGAAAGCGGCCGCGCATCACAGACCCGGACACAGCCTTCGCGCGTACGGCCGAACTAGCGAGTGGATTTCAGCGAGTCTTCCACGTTCGCATCTCTCTGATAGGCCTCCACGCACACCGCTAGCACCTCGGCGCGAAGCCAGCGATGGGCCGGATCCTGGTCCAGACGCGGATGCCAGATCGCCGAGACGTTGAAAGCGGGCGTGAGCACAGGCAATTCGAACCACTGGAGCCCGTTGGCTGCGGCATGATCGGGCGTGAACCGGTTGCCGAGGCAGGACCGCGGGATGACAGCGAGCAAGTCCGAGCGATGGGCTACCTGCATGGCACTGGTATAGGACGGCACAACCATCAGTACCCTTCGCTGCAGGCCCAGTGCTTCCAGGGCCACGTCCACCGGACTGAGCGCCTCCCCGGTGCGCGAGGCCACCACGTGGGCGCACGCAGCCCAATCCTCAACGCGGATATCGGTGCCGGTGCCGCTCAGGAGAGTGTGGCCAAGGCGGCCAACCCCCACGTAGCGATCGCGGAATAGCAGGCGCGTACGTATCTCCGGGGCCGAGGTCCTGACGGTGCCGATCTCAAGATCGATCGCACCTTCCCGAAGTGGCTGGGCATTCCAGTCCGGCTTGGACGTGAAGCGAAGCTGCACGCCGGGCGCTGCACGGTGGATCCGGTCCATGAGGGCCGCGCCAAGCAGATCGACGAAACCCTCGCCCGCTCGCAGCGTGAAGCTTTGCTCAAGGGTAGCCGCTTCGAACCGGTGCTCTGCAGGGCTCAGTAACGCCTGCGCTTCGCGGATCAGAGCGGGGAGGCGCTGGCTCAACTGCTCCGCGTAAGGCGTGAGGACCAGCGCGCGGCCAGCCTGTAGCAGCAGGCGGTCGCCCGTGGCCGCGCGCAGGCGCATCAGCGTGCGGCTCATGGCGGAGACACTGAGATTCAGGCGTCGGGCCGCTCCTGTGATGCTGCGTTCGGTCAGCAGCGCATCCAGGGCCGTAAGCAGATTGAGGTCGATGCGTGGCATTCCTCCAGCATAGCGGAAAGCCAGCCGGGTATGGCGTTTGGCGCAATCATGGATTGCAGATGAGGCGTCTGGTGCAAAGCTGGAGCAGCCCGGAGAATTCATGACATCACGCCGACGAAGAAGGAAAGCTCATGCCCGAAGCGCCAAACCTCGCTCACACTCCCACCATCCTGATCATCGGCGCCTCGCGTGGTCTTGGCCACGCGATCGCGGCCGAATTCTTGAAGAATGGGTGGAACGTCATGGGCACCGTCCGCGCCCGCAGCGGACGGACCCTGCTGCACGCCCTGGCCGACGCGCATCCAGACCGGGTCGAGATCGAGACGCTGGACATCACCCGCCGCGATGAGATCCAGTCCCTGTACGAGCGATTGTCCAGCCGGACGTTCGACATTCTGTTCGTCAACGCCGGCACGACCAATCCGGATCCGACCCAGACCATTGGCGAGGTCTCGACCGAGGATTTCGCGAATCTCATGATCGCCAATGCACTCAGCCCGATGCGGGTGGTGGAACGCCTGTCCGATCTTGTTTCGCCCACGGGCCTCATCGGGGTCATGTCGTCCGGGCAGGGCAGCATTGCCGACAACGAGTCCGGCCAGCGAGAGGTCTATCGTGGCAGCAAGGCGGCACTGAATCAGTTCATGCGCTGCTTTGCTGCGCGTCAGGTACGAACGACCCGTGCCCTGCTGCTAATGGCGCCAGGGTGGGTGCGCACCGACCTGGGTGGACCGGAGGGGCGACTGTCGATCGACGAGAGCGTTCCCGGGGTTGTGAACGCGCTACTGGCCAAGCAGGGCCGTCCCGGTCTGGAATACCTCGATTACCGTGGCCGAACCGTCCGGTGGTAACCGGGAGACCCCGGAAATACGCAGCTAAACCCTCGTCGAGCGGACCACCGCCGGCGAGCCGTACAGCCGAAAAGCCGCGGTCCGTTTTTGATCGATTTTCTGCAAAGTGCATAGTTATCCCAAAGACTGCACGGTAGCCCAAACCGGACAGTCGGACCGTTGCGTTGACTGGCCTGCAACTGGCCGGGAGCAACCGCTCGCCAGCCACCGCAAGCAAACCTCGGTTTGTTCCGCCATCTCGAGTGCATCGTCGACCTCGATGCCGAGATAGCGGACAGTGCTTTCCAGCTTGCTGCGCCCCAATTGGGGACGCCTGGCCACCTACCCCAGTTCAGATTGCCGGCGGAAATGGCAGCGAATTGCACGGCGCCGCCGGCTTCGCGGTCTCGCCGAACAGCACGTCGTAGGCCAGCGTTCCCATTGACGTGTACCCCTGACTGTTCATATGAATCGGGCTTTCCGGATCGTAACAGGCAGTTGCGATACCTAATGGCGTCACAGACGGATTGCCGACTACCGTTGAGAAATCGATCACGCCGTCGTAGTGACCGGGCGCCTGAATCCACGCGTTCAACTGCTGTCGCTCTGCCTCGTTGGCCGGCGTATAAAAGCCCGTGGAAACAGGCTGGCCGTCAGACCCGACGATATCGCCGATCGGCGTGTTGAGGCCACCATACACCTTGATGTGCTGTGCATGCGCTTCTTCGATCAGAATCTGGTAGCGCGCGATGATGTCTTCCGCCGAGTGGCCGCCGAGGTCGTTGTCGCCTGCGAGAATCACGATGTCGGTGGGGTTGCGCGACAGCACGTCTCGCTGAAACCGGTCGAGCAGATCCACCCCGCAGCACCCCGGACCGCCGATCGTCGTATTGAACAACGAATTGCCGCCGATACCGGCGTTGCCGACCGCGACCGTGCTATTGCCCGCATTCGCGAGACCCGCCATCACAGCTGGCCACGTGTGCTCGATATCGCCGGCGCCACGGCCGTCCGTAATCGACTCGCTCATCGCAATGACGACCCGCGTCGCTGCCGGCACCTGCACTTCGACTTCGCTCAAACTGAAAACGCCGTTGAACGTCTCGAACGAAAGATTCGAAAACGATGGGTTCGTCGCGACATTCTGGCCTCTGACTACATAAAGCCCCGGCAGCGGCGTCACGCTATCGGAATGGCCGTCTGCATACTGCGTCAAGCCGTTGAAGTGCATCGTCACGTCCAGGTCGGATAGCTTCGGCACATTCATCGCGACCGGGTCGCTTAGCAATTCTTCCCCTGGCGCGACTTCAGCGAAGGTCTCTCCATTGTTGAACGTCACCTGATGAAGCGTTGCGGTGTTAATCGCCGTGGGATCGCCCGCTTTGGTCGTATCGGGCAGTGCCACGTTTGCCGAATCGACGATCATCGTCTGCGAGCCGAAAACATTTGAGAGCCTGATACGTACGCCGGTACCGCCCGCGCTGGTATGGATGCGCGTTCGCGTCGTATCGGAATCGAAATTCTGCAGGCCGTTCTGCAGCATCGCAGCTGCCCATGTGGTTGCCCAACGGGTTGTCGAGGCCGCGCTTGATTGAGGTGAAGGTGCGGCCAGCACGCTGGTTGCACCCGACTGGGGATCGGAGTCTCCTCCGCATGCACTGAGCAGGCCGCTGATCAACAGGGCCGATATCAACCAGCTTTTACCTTGAAACAGCGAAGATTTGCGTCCATACGTCGCGATCGGTTGTCGCATGATGACTCCGGGGGAGAGTGTCGCCGTGGTGTTTAAGTTTCCTTCGTAGCGTGTGCCTGGTTGTTTTGTGTACCGTTTTGCGAAACGAAGTCGCAAAACGGCAACGATTGTAGTGAGCAACGCCTGGCGTTTCGGAGCGCAATGCGAACAGAAGTACAGGATTTCGTCTCGCATTGCCGGCTATTCCATGGCATGCAGATGATCTTCGGGGCTGATTCCGGCCAGCAGGGGATGCCGGATGCTCAGCCCTGGTACGAGTGACTGAAGCCAAACTGGTTTCGCCAAAAACCAGCCATTTTTGGCCTGCAAACAGGTCCAACGCTGCCCTGCTTCCGGTCAAATGACCGCTTGTGGCCGACTACTCCCCGATGCGCACCGGAAAAATCGGTACCATGTGCCCGCTCGTTGACATTATTATTTCGAATCCGCGAAACCCATGCGGCGCAAGTTTCTGCGTTTTACCGATGCGAGCTAGCATGCGGGTTGATACATTTGATCTCGCAACGTTGACAGTTTCAATGCGGTCTACGGCTGGCGCCGCCCGAGCGCGCATCGCTGCTGCTGGCGGAAGTGGAAGGGCCGAGCTACGAGGAAGCGGCGGCGGTCACGGCGTCGGCGTCGACCGTGCGAAGCTCGTTCATGTATCGGCGCGCCTGAAGCGGGGCGCGCGTTTAGCGAGCACACGCGGCAAAGCGCGCTGCCCGCAAGCCGCTGAGCGGCGCTTCGTTTATTGCGCAAGCAACTGCGTGACCGCCTCGGTAATGAACGCAGCATCCTCGACGTTGGCGGTCGGCAGGCCCGCGCGATGGCCCCATACCGAAGGAATTGGCAGCAGCCGCGCATTGCGCATCTGCTCGACTTCGAGACGGTTGTCTTCCACCTGAAAATACAGATCAGTCTCGCTCGGCATGATCAGCGCGTTGGCGGTGATCGCCTGCAACGCGGCGTGGAAGTCGCCGCGATAGACGTCGTTGGCGGCGATGTTCGCATGCTGCCAGGTCCACAGGTGCGCGAGCAGATTGTTCGCATCGCGGCGCAGGAAGTTGGCCTCCCAGCTCATCACCAGATAGTCTTCCAGCGAAGAAAAACCGGCGCGGCGCCACAGCTCCTCACGATAGAACGTCTGCGACATCGCCATCGCCGCATAGCTGCGGCCCATCGCGCGCAGTCCCCGTTCGGGGCGCGCGACGAAGGTGCCGTTCTGGAAAGCGGCATCGGCGGTCAGCGTCGCGCGAACGCCTTCGAGGAACACGAGGTTGTGCGGCGATGTCTTCGCCGCACCGCATAGCACGGCGAGCCGCTTCACCATCGCCGGATAGAGCGCGGCCCAGTGATACGCCTGGATGCCGCCCATCGACCAGCCGCACGCGAGCTGCAGCGTATCGATACCGAGCTCGGCGAGCAGCCGGCGCTGCACCGCGACGTTGTCGGCAATCGTGAAGTTCGGCCAGCGCGTGCCGTTGAACGGCTCGACCGCATTGCTCGGCGACGACGACAGCCCATTGCCGAACAGATTCGGCACGATCACAAAATAGCGCTCGGTATCGAGCGCCTTGCCGGGGCCGATCAGCCAGTCGACGTCGTAGTGATGCGCGGAGAACGACGTCATGTACAGGATCACGTTCGACTTCGCGGCGTCGAGCCGGCCGTACGTCTTGTAGGCGAGTTGCGCGTCCCTGAACGTGATGCCGGACTGCAGCACCACGTGGCCCGCGTTGAATATCGAATAGTCTTGCATGGCTTTCGGCGTAGGTGAGTGAGGTCGGTAATCGAAGGCAACGCTCAAGGCAATGGCGGCGGTGCGGCACCACGCCGGCGCGCGCACGCACGCGCGGCGTGCGCGCGGGGCGCTTGCGGTGCTGCCTGCGCTCCGGCTCGCCGTCCGGCTTTCCATCTGCTTGCCATCGGCTTGCGGCTCGCTTGCGGTTCATGCGAGGCGTCATCTGCGTGGGCTTGCCGTGCGCCTGTTGCAGATCCGGACTGCGCTTTCTGCTGCGCCGTCTTGGCGCCTCACGGCCGCTGCTGCGCGCATCCGCATCATGGCATAGACATTGCGCGGGCGTGGGCCCTTCAATATTGCCGCCCGTCCTTGCCCATGAGCACGCAGCCTGTCGATACCGCCGTCCGAACGCAGTTTGCGTTTTCCTTTCACAACCGCTGGTGCCAGCTCGCGTGCGGCGTGGTGTGCGCGATGGTCGCGTCGAATCCGCAGTACATCTGGACCCTGCTTACGCATCCGCTAATGCAGCGGCTGGGCGTGTCGTTGCCCGCGCTACAGGTGACGTTCTCGATCCTGATCGTGTGCCAGACCTTCCTGTCGCCGCTCGAGGGCTATCTGATCGAACGCTTCGGCGCGCGCTGGCTGCTGGCGGCGGGTGGCGCGTTGACCGGGCTCAGCTGGATACTGACCAGCAGCGCGTCGTCGCTGACGCAGGTGTATCTGGCTTATGGCGTGATCGGCGGCCTCGGCGTGGGCATTATCGTGGTCGGCACCATCGGCCTGATGGCGCGCTGGTTTCCGGACAAGCGCGGCCTCGCGATCGGTGTGGTGATGGCCGGCTTCGGCATGGGCTCGATGCTGACTACGTGGCCGATCGCGGCAAGCCTCGCGAAGTACGGCTATCAGCACACGCTGGCCGGCTTCGGCGTGTTGCTGGCGGTGGTCGGCATCGCCGCGGGGCTCGGCATGCGCTTGCCGCCGTCCGGCTACATGGCGGACTGGCGGCCGCCGGTGGCCGCGCATGCGGCGCGCGACACGCGCACCGGGGCGATGCTGCGCACGCCGATCTTCTGGCTGCTGTTTGCGATGATGTCGATGATGTCGACCTCCGGCCTGATGGTCACGTCGCAAATGGCCGTGTTCACGCGCGACTTCGGCCTCGCCGACCTGAGCGTATTCGGACTTGCGGCGCTGCCGCTTGCGCTGACCATCGATCGCGTGGCCAACGGGGTGACGCGGCCGCTATTCGGATGGATTTCCGATCGCATCGGCCGCGAGCCGACCATGTGCATCGCATTCGGCATGGAAGCGGCGGCCATGGCATTATGGCTGGCGCTGCGGCACGACCCGCTGTTGTTCGTGCTGCTGTCGGGCGTGGTATTTCTCGGTTGGGGCGAGATCTTCTCGCTGTTTCCTTCGACGCTGACCGATACCTTCGGCGGCCGGCATGCGATCGTCAACTACGCGTGCCTGTCTTATGCGCAAGGCGTCGGCTCGATTCTCGGCGGTCCGGTGGCGGCGCTGCTGCATCAGCGCACCGGCGGTTGGCATGCGGTATTCGGCACGGCGATCGCGCTCGATACCTGCACGGCGCTGCTGGCGATCGCGGTGCTGCTGCCGCTGCGCCGCGCGTGGTTTGCGCGGCAACGGGCACACTGAGCGCCGGCGCGTGCAGCAGTGATGCAAGCAACCTCGAGGGCTGCGTGCGCGGTCGGAGGGGCTCTACCGATTCATGTGGTCGAAACGCAGTCATACCATCCCGCGTTGCCCCGAGCTTTCGCGGGCATCTCTTCACGTTGCTCCGGTTCAACACATATCGGTTCGGTGATGACTATGCGGTGCGCAGTGTCGGTGCCGCCGAAGGAAGCGAGCCAACGTGTCGCGTTGGCGCGTTCTGCCGGTCCACTTCTCACACACCAGGCACTGTGCAACCCATCCATCGGATGACATTCGGGTAGACCGCGGGCCGCTTCACACCCCACAAACGGGAGATCGCCAAGTGCGGCGGATAGCGCGTCCCCGTTAGGCAACCGGATGTTCGAGATGATGGTGAGTCCAGGTATATCGGTCGCATAGCGGTAAGTGTTCAGGCTATCCGGCCTTCGCGGCAATGCCGATCGTACTGGCTCATGGTATTCAAGCCGTCGCTATGATCGACGACAGGCTTGCGACGGCCGTTGTACGCGTAGAAGCGGACGTTTCTGCAATAGTAGCGAACGTCTCCTCGTGGCCGACCGAAGACTCCATGCCCCGCATCGTGCCCGGCAAGACGACCGTAAAACGAGATCGGACAGTGTGCACCGTCACGACATCGCGCTGGCCTGCACTACGGTTGTCGCGGATGCTCAAGAAAGAAGCGTAGCATTTCGCCACTCGCGTCCGGCCCGCTTGCGTCCGTATAACTGCCGCGCGCACTGCCGCCCGCCCATGCGTGCGGTGCGCCGTGAATGGTCCATAGCTCGGCATCGACGCCGGCGCGGGAAACCAGCCGCTCGACCGTGCAGTCACGTCGGCCCTTCCCGCTACGACGCTCTTCGTTGACCCCATCGCGTTGTTTTTCGAAACCGCGCACGATCCGGGCGGCATTCGACACGTGAACCGTGGCGTCGGCATCACCATGAAAAACGATCATCGGCCGTTGCGGCGCAAGTGAACGGCATTGCACGCGTTGTGCCTCCGCGGGATGCATGCCGCCTTTCATCGCGGCGAGCGCAGACGGCAAGTTATGCGCACAATGCGCAGCGAGACCGGAATGGATGCCAGCCGCGGCGTACAACTCGGGATACTCGCTGATCATGACTGCCGCCATCGCGCCGCCTGCGGACAGGCCCGCCACGTACGCGCGCGCGGGGTCGACATTATGCATGGCAATGATCTCGCGCGTGATGCCCGCGATCAGGGACGGCTCGCCGCGTTCGCGCGACTGATCACCCGGCCTGAACCAGTTCCAGCATTTTGACGGGTTGGCCTGCTTCGGCTGCACCGGATACGCAACAAGAAACCGGTGGCGCTCGGCGAGCGCATTCATCCCGGTACCGGCGGCGAAGTCATCGGCGTCCTGCGTACAGCCGTGCAGCATTACAACGAGCGGCATCGGTGTGCTCGCGGTCCCTGCGGGCACATAGAGCCGATATTGCCGACGGCCAGCAGCATTTGAATACGAGTGCGTGCTGAAATGCCCGCGATCTTCGACATCTGTGCGTACCCGTTCCGTCGCACGCGGCGGGACGTCGTACCTATTCGTCCGGTAACGCGGGGCGTCCACGGGACTGGATACCGTCACATCCGACGTGTCGTTCGCCGCCCGCGTGCCTTCGCCACGCAACGCTCGTTGTATTGCCGCCGTCGCTTCGGCGGGGCCGCGTGTACGCAACAAGGCCATCGCTTCGTGTATCGAGTTCAGGAATCCTTCATTCAGTTTCATGGTGTGGTCCTGTGAGCGGAGTAGATGCCGGGTTGGGCGGCGTGTGGTTACCGGATACGGTCGGCGAGCGCCGCCTTGACGGCAGGCGTCGCATGAAATGCCCCCAGCACCGCCACACTTCCGATCGTTGCGCGCGCAAGTTCCGGTGAGACGTCAGCCGCAATGCTGGCCAGCCCGAGCACCTGGATGTCGAGGCGCTCGCGCGCCGCGCGGACTGCCTCAAGGTCCTGTCTGGAAAAATGCTGCATGCCGAGCACGAGCGCGCGGCGTGTGACCGTCTCCTGAACGACCTGAGCGTGTAGCGCGAGCTGATTGCGGATGGCCGTCCGGATCAGGTCGGTGCGGTTCGAATAGAAGCCTTCTTCAACGAGAAGATCGATCTGACCAAGGTCGACCGGGACAAGGTTGATCGTGATTTTTTCGGACTCTCCGCCCTTGGCGCGAGGAGTCTCGGGGGGATTCGCAGCTTTTCTCATCATCCATCCGTATGCCATCCATGTGGATGGTTATAGGATGGTTTTAGCGACAATGCAACATATTTTCGCTGCGGGCTAACATCCCGCAGATTGGCCGGTTGGGCGCGCGACGCAGGTGCATGCCGGCGATCACTCCCAGCATCGAAGCCGTTGCGTCCGACGATATGAGCGGCACGCGATTACTGGCATCAGAAACCGACGCCGATGCCGACATGCGCCGCGGCTTCCCTTCGTCGCGGCGATGCCTTCGCGCCAAGACGCAGGCCGATGGCGCCGCCGATGTAGCCGGCACCGATGATTCCGATGGTTGACACGTTTTATATCTCCAACTGTTTGGGGATGGGTTCAGATAAACGTTGGTGCCGCCTGATGCAATGACTCGGATGGCATCAACCGTGGTAGATCGGCGTGGATCCGGATTTCCGCTGGCGGTCGCCAAGCGCGAAGAGCTTTTCGCGAAGTCGTTGAATATTGCGTTCGCCTGTCGCCAGCCCCTCGGCCGTCGCGTGCACCGAGTAGTAACCAAGATGCAGGTCGTGCGGATGCGGGATGGCCGAGCCGAGCACGAACGTCGCGCCCTCGGGACCACCCTCGAGAGCGATCACGCCGCCATCGTCTCAAAACACCAGCAGCTCGCCATTCGACGCAGAAGCAGGGCCCGACAGGCTTCCTCTGGACAGAGCGAGCCAGCCGACAGTGTGTCCGGTGGGCGGCTCGTAATTCCAGCGCTGGCGGGGCGCGAGTGTCACGAGCAGATAATTCACCCCCTGTTCGGCGGGAAGCTGCCGTTCGCAGGTCCGCTGACGAGTGCGGACGATCGTCCGAAGATGGCCGCACTCTGCCGTCTGCGACGGGCAGCCGCCGACCCTTCCGTGACATCGAACTACGCGGTATCAACGGCCGATCCCGGTCGGCATCGGTCGCGTGTCTGTTCGGAAACCGACGCGCATTGACGGTGCAAATTACGCACCGCCACTGCTCGGGCCTGAACCTAAGCCGACAACAATTGACAAAACTCCGCACACGGCTGTCACTGACCGGCGCAGTGCAAACGATGGCGGTTTTTTTCAATTGCGTTGAGGGTTGAAATCTGTGGACAGGGATTTGCTGAACCGGCAGCGCCGGAACTTTCTTGCACTCCTCGGGCGAACGGGCAAAGCTGCACTGCTTCCAGGCGTCTTAAATATCACCGCCGCCGAAGTGGTAGCAGGTAGCGCGGTATTGAGTTCGTCCGTCGAGGCGCAACCGCGGCCTGGCGACACGCTGATCGAGCCGCCGCAAATACGTAGTAAAAACGGCACGCTCGAGACGACCCTTACCGCTGCGAAAGGTGAAGTGCGACTTGGCTCGTTCTCATTTCCGGGGCGAATGTACAACGGCGAATACATCCCGCCCGTACTTCGCGTCAGGTTGGACGACACGTTGAAGATCAGATTCAATAATCGCCTTCCGGACGAACCAAGCAACCTCCATTTTCATGGAATGAGCGTGTCGCCGCGGGGCCATAGTGACAACGTCTTCGTTCACGTGCCACCGGGCGGCAGCTTTGACTATCAGGTGAATATTCCCGCGAATGACCGGCAGGGGCCGGGAATGTTCTGGTATCACCCGCATGCGCACGGTGTGGTGACACCCCAGATACTCGGCGGCATGTCTGGCGGACTTGTTGTGGAGGGGATGGACGAGCGCTTCCCGGTCCTGAAAGGGATGCCAGAGCGTCTCCTTTTCATCAAGCATGTCGAGCATGAAGGACGCGAGGTCGTTTCGATCAATGGCCAGATCAATCCGGTCGTTTCGATCCGGGCCGGAGAGCTTCAATACTGGCGCATCGCGCACATTGGTGCGACGCTGTTCATGAAGTTTGCCCTTGACGGTCTGCCCTTTTACGTCGTCGCCACCGACGGACACGTTCTGTCAAGACCACGGCGAATCACCGAGTTTTTCATGGGCCCGGGACAGCGATACGACATCATCTTCGTCGGCCCACCGGCGGGCGAGTACGCGATGCGCACCATCTCGTTCCAGAACGAAGCATGGGTGCCGCCCGAGCCCGCCCAGCAGTTGATGACGGTCGTGTCTTCAGGCCCGGCAGTGCAGTATTCGCCTATCGAAGACCACCTGCTCGGTCAGCAGGTTCGTGGGCCCAGGTGGATCGACGATGTGCGCGGCGCGGCGATCGCGCGCCGCCGGACGCTCGACTATTCGCGGACGCCGGACCGGAAGATGTTCATGATCGATGGCCGCACAATGGACGAGAATCGCGTCGACCAGACTGTCCGGCTGGGTGACACCGAAGAGTGGACCATCGTCAACACCGACCAGCAATTCCACAGCTTTCATATCCACCAGACTGCCTTTCTCGTCACGGAGGTCAATGGCGTCGCGCAGAGCAGGGACAGTTTGCACGACACATATTCAACTCCGCCCGCGACCGATCTTGGGCCGGGTTCACTCAAGGTGGTAATACCGTTTACCGACCCGGTGATCGTCGGCCGTTTCGTGTATCACTGCCATTCGGTCAATCACGAGGACAAGGGGATGATGGGGATTGTCGAGGTGGTGGACGGACGCGGACCAACCGGACCCGATGGGCCTGCGATGTCAGACATGTGACGGTGCAACGATCTGCGCACTTGCCGGTGTCGCTGAGGTCCTCGGCGCGATCGTCTCGGCCGACCCGGATGGATGCTCGGCTGCAATCAGCGACTCGATACCGTGGGTTAGCGCTACGACGCCTGCCTCATGAAAACCGGCGCGCGGTACCATCTTCGTCTGCCCCGCCCCGTATCCCCCTGCCCCATGGAACTGAAGCAGATCCAGTACTTCATCGCGCTTTTCGAAGAAGGCACCGTCACGCGCGCCGCCAGACGGCTTAGCATCGCGCAGCCGGCGCTCAGCATGCAGATCGCCAAGCTCGAAACGGAGATTCGGCAGAAGCTCTTCGAGCGTGGACCGCACGGCATGGCGCCGACCGAAGCCGCACGGTTGATGTACCGCCTTTACACGCCGATCATGCGCGACATCAATCACGCACGGGAGCACCTGAGTCGTCGCGACGTCATCGTGACGGGCCGCGTGTCGCTGGGCATGGTGTCGTCGGAGGCGCAGAGCGTATTGCCCGAATCGCTCGCCCGATTCGATGCGCTTTTCCCGCAAGTCGAAGTCTCCGTCGCCGATGGCTTCAGCGCGCAACTGATCGACGCTGTCGAATCTGGCCGGCTCGATGCCGCCATCATCAACAAGCCGCGCGGGCGGCTGACGCTTCACGTAGAGCCTTTGCTCGTCGAGGAAATGGTGCTGGTGACGAGCGTGGTGCATGGCCCAAAGCTGCCCGACGAGATCGATCTCGCGCAGCAGTCGGGCATCGAATTCGTGTTGCCCACGCGCCGCAACGGCCTGCGAGGCGCGCTCGATGCCGCGCTGATGGCGGCTGACATTGTCATCAAGCCGAAGTTCGAGATCGATCTGCTTAGCACCATCGTGCAGTTCGTCGAGCAGAGCAGTGTCGCCACAATCCTGCCGCGCGTCGTTGTGCAAGCGAAAGTGGACGAAGGGCGCTTGCGTGCACGCACGATCGCGTCGCCGCCGATCGTGCGCCACATCATTCAGGTCACGCATCCGAAGCGGCCGATTGGGCCGGCCGCCCAGGCGCTGATCGCGATCATCACCGAGGAGATCCGGCGCGTGACCGCAGGATCGCCCGAATGAGCGCGATCAGGAAGGATTGCGCGCCGAGCCGTTGTCGAGCTTGCCGAGCGTCTCCGGCACCACGAACGCGCCGACCAGAAAGATCACGCTGATCGCGCCGACGAAGATCGCGAGCGTCGACGGCAACTGGCCCGCATCCTTCGCGACGAACGAGACGAATGTCGGCATCATTCCGCCGATCGCAAAGCCGACATTCCACGAAAGGCCCGTGCCCGTCGCGCGGATCGCGGTCGGGAAGCGTTCATTCAGGAAGATCAGCACGGGCGCATAGCCGGCGCTGCCGAGCGCGGAAAGGAGCACCGCATAGACGCCGACCATCGTGATGCTTTGCGCTGTCGGCAGCAGCAGGAACAGGCCAGGCAGCGCCACGAGCCGGATGACGCCGATCCAGATGAACGCGCCCTTGCGGCCGATGAACGTGCTGACGTGCCCCGCCGCGACTGACGCGATCACCACGCCCACGCTGCAGATCATCAGGATCGCAGCGGCCGCGCCGTTCGGCGCATGACTCACAACCTTGAGGAACGTCGGCAGATAGCCCGACGTGAGGTAGTAGCCGCTGCCGCCGCCGATGGTCAGCAGCAGATTGACGAACAGCACGCCGCGATACTCACGCGAGAAAAGCGTGCGGATCGGCGAGCGCGCCACTTCGACGGTCGCGCTTTTCATCTGCGCGGCGGCCTTCGCAGCCTTGTCGGCGGCGAGCTTCTTCCAGAGCGGCGATTCTTCGAGACTGTTGAACACGAAGAGGCCGAGCAGCGAACTCAAGATGCCCGTGAAGAACATGCAGCGCCAGCCCCACTCGTCGAATGCATCGCCGGGAAAGAGCGAGGACATCGCCAGATATGTGAGCGATGCCAGCAGCGCGCCGAGTCCCGCGCCGCCGCCGCCGATCAGCCCCGACACCGCGCCGCGATACTTCGGCGCGACCGATTCGGTGCCAATCGTATGCGTGGACGCGACCACGCCGCCGACGAACACGCCTTGCACGAGACGCAGCAACAAGAACAACACCGGCGCGGCGACGCCCGCCTGCGCGACCGTCGGCAGCACGCCGAAGGCCGCCGTCGACACGCCGACGCCGACGACCGCGACGATCATCGCGCCCTTGCGGCCGTGACGGTCAGCGTAAGAACCGAAGAGCGCAGAGCCGAGCGGCCGCATCAACAGCGTCACCGCAAACGACGCGTAGACCGCAGCGAGCGAAAGCATCGCGTGCTCGGACGGAAAGAACAGGCGCCCGACGATCGGCGCGACATACAACAACACGAACAGGTCGAACAGATCGAGCGCCCAGCCCATGCACGACGCCATCACCGCTCCCATGATCTGCCGCTGATTAGCCGGAAGCACGGTGGCCCCGTCTTGCGCTGCTACAGACATTTGCATCTCCTTGTGTGTCACAGGCACGCTTTGTTGGACGCGCGCTCTTGTCCAGGTTGAAAATCGTCAGTGCGCGGCGGCGAACGGCGATGCCACGCTCGCCCTTCGCCGGGCAACCATCGCATCGGCGATCTTCCCGGCGATCGCGATGGCCGGCATGTTCGTGTTCGCCGATGGCAGCCGCGGCACCGGCGATGCATCGACGACGCGCGCCAGCATCCGCGCGCCAGCCGCGAGCCGTTGCGAATCGCGTTCGTCCTCGAGCGGATTCAGATCGACGCGCGGCGCAACGGCGGCATCGGGCGACGCCGCTGGCACGCGGCCACGCGAATACGGCCGGTTGCACCACAGGAAAAAGAGGCTGAGCCGGTTGCCGAGCACATGTCACGCTGCGCGCGTCGCGCGAGCGGCATCCGAAAGCGCGCCTCGAGAAAATGACAGAACGTGAGCGACGGATGATCGTGCAGATTGCGTCCGACGCCCGGCAATTCCACCGTACACGGGATACCCATAGCCACGAGTTGGCGCGCATCGCCGATATCGGCGCGCATCAGCATCGTGGGCGAATGTTCGCCGGGGGCACTGCGCCCGGCGGTGTATCGGCGCCCGCCTCGATCAGCGCGACGCGCACCGACGCCGCCGTCGACGGCCGATGCGCAAGCACGCATCCCGCCGACCCGCCGCCCGCGATCACGTAGTCGAAGCGATCCATCGCGTTGTCTCCTTTTGTCTCGTGCGCCATGCGGCGTGTCGGGTATCAGCTGCCGCGAAACACCGGCTTGCGCTTGCCATGAAACGCTTCCACGCCTTCGCGGAAATCGTCCGACGAGCGCAGACGGCTATAGCAATGCCCTTCAAGTTCGATCGCGATCGACAACGGCGCGTCTTCCGAATCGTTCAGGAGCTTCTTCGCGGTGCGCTGCGCGAGCGGTGAGAACGCGCGCAGTTCGTCGACGAGCGCGTCCGTCGCCGATTCGAGTTCGGCGTCCGCGACGCATTCGACGGCGATGCCCCACTCGTACGCCTGCTTGCCCGGAATGCGGCGCGAGCGCATCACGATGTCCTTGGTTCGGCCGATGCCGACCATCGACTGCAAACGCGCCGAGCCGCCCGAGCCGGGAATCTGGCCGAGCTTCTGCTCCGGCAGCGCATAGAAGGCCGTATCGGTGACGATGCGGAAATCGCACGCCAGCGACAACTCGAAGCCCACGCCGAAGCAGAAGCCGCGATTGGCCGCGATCACCGGCTTCGAGCAGCGCGCGGGCGCCGCGATATTCCAGGCGAGCTTCGACACGTGCTCCGGCGATGCTTCCAGAAAGCCCTTGATGTCGCCGCCGCTCGAAAAATGCTCGCCCTTCGCGCGCACGACGATCACCCGCACGCGGTCGTCCTCGTCGAGGGCTTCGAACACGGCGCGCAACTGATCGCGTGCGTGCATCGAAATGACGTTGAACGGCGGCCGATGCAGAATGATGTCGGCGCGCTCGCGCTGAGCGTCGATTTCGACCAAGAAGCCGTCGAGGTTTTGCAGCAGCGTCTGGCCGCGATGGTTGAGATCACTCATTGTGGATTACTCCCTGGTGGTTTCTGTAAATTGCGCGGCCTGGGCGTTTGAAGCGGGCGTGTACTCGCCCGCTTGCAGCTTGCGGCGCAGGATCTTGCCGACCGGCGACTTCGGAATGTCGTCGACGAACACGTAGTCGCGCGGACGCTTGAAATTGACGAGGTCCGACTGGCGGCACCACGCATCAAGCGCATCGGAATCGACGTACTCGCGGCGCTTGATGAACGCGACGACGCGCTGCCCCCAGCGCTCGTCCTTGACGCCCGCGACCGCGACTTCATCGACGGCAGGATGCAGCGACAGCACCGATTCGATATCCACCGGTGATATGTTTTCTCCGCCGCTGATGATCATGTCGTCGACGCGGCCCGTCACGTACAGATCGCCGTCGCGGTCGAGATAGCCCGTGTCCCCGGTGAAGTACCAGCCATCGCGCAAGCACTTCGCATTCGCGTCCGGCCGATTCCAGTAGCCTTCGAAAGATTCGTCGCCGAGCAGGTCCACAACGATCTGTCCTTCTTCGCCGGCTTCGGCGATGTCATCGGGCGAGAGCGCATCGAGCTTCACGACGCGCAGCCGCGTATTAATGCCCGCGCGGCCCGCGCTGCCGGGTTTCCTGGTCGCGTCCTGATCGATGCTGAACGTGTAGACCTCGGACGAGCCGTAGTGATTGACGAAAAGCTCCGGCTCGAACGCGGCCGAGAGGCGTTTGAGCAGCCCGTCGCTCATCGGTGCGCCCGCGAAGCCGAGTTTTCTGACCGGCGACGTATCCGTGCTAGCGAACGCGCTGTCGGCGAGCAGATCGTGATAGAGCGTCGGCACGAGATAAAGGCAGGTGAGCGCGTGCTTCGAAATGCATTCGAGCGCGAGCTTTGCGTTCCAGCGCCGCACGCAGACGAACAGGCCATCGACGAGCGCCATCGCAAGCAGCGAGCGCACGCCCATCGTGTGATAGAGCGGCATCACGCCGAGCGTGCGTTCGCCGCGCCGGTAGAGGTTCTGCGCGACGTGCGCGAGCGCGGCCGCCCGTTCATGCCGATGCCGGCGCGGCACGCCCTTGCCTTGGCCTGTCGTGCCGGACGTGTAGAGGATCAGCGAGATGTCGTCGGCGGTGGCGTGCGTCGTGTCGGTCACCTCGCCGCTGCGCGTTCGCTCGACGATGAGCGCATCGAAGGTGGCGGTGCGGCCGGGCGCACCGTCGAGTCCGACGCGCGGCACTTTTTGCGCGGCGGCGCTCTGCGCGACGGAATCGGCGCTCACGGGTTCGTAGACAATTGCCTTCGCCCCCGCGTCGGTCATGCAGTAGTCGACTTCTTCCGGCTTCGCCCGCCAGTTGAGCGGCACGATCACGATACCCGCAAACTGTGCGGCCCAATGCAGCGTCGCCATTTCCCAGCGGTTTTGCAGCACGACGAGCAGCCGGTCGCCGTGTTCCAGGCCGAGTTCGCGCAGGCCATCGGCGACATTCAGGATCATGCGATGCCACTGCGCGTACGTCAGTTGCACATCGCTATCGACGAGCGCGAGCGCGTTGGGACTGCGCTCGACGCTTTGCAGGAACGTGCGTCCGAGATCAAGCATGTTCGACCTCCTTCGTGCTTGCCTCGGCCCTGCGGCGCGCGGCCACGTCGAGCACCGCGGCCACGATGGGCGTATAGCCCGTACAGCGGCAGATATGACCCGAGAGCATCTCGCGCACTTGCTCTTCGGACGGATCCGGCACGCGCCGCAGATAATCCGCGCACGACATCAGAATGCCTGCCGTGCAGAAGCCGCATTGCAGCGCGTGATGCCGCTGGAACGCCTGCTGCAGGTCGCCAAGCGTCTGATCGGGCGCCAGGCCCTCGACGGTATCGATATGCCGCCCATCGGCCTGCACCGCGAGCATCAGGCACGAGCGCGCCGCGACGCCATCGACCTGCACGGTACATGCGCCGCACACGCCATGTTCGCAGCCGACGTGCGTGCCCGTCGCGCCGAGTTCGTGCCGGATGAAGTCCGACAGCAGTTCGCGCGGCTCGCAATCGCCGCTTCGTTCGCGGCCGTTCAGCGTCAGCGCAATGCGCTGCGCTTTGCCGTGCCGCATGAGGGTGTCCGACAGCTTGCTCACTTTGCCTCCTCGATCACGCGCCATCCGAGTTGTCGGACCAGATTCCGGCGATATTTCGCGCTGATGTGCGCGTCGTCCTGCGCGTTCAGTTTCCAGCTCAAATCGTTCAGTGCGCCGCGCAGGTCATCGCCCTGCAAACGCGGCCATTGCTCCGTCACCGGCCGGTCCGCGACGCCGCCGACCGCAATTCGGATCGACTCGTCGGTGACCACGGCCGCGCACGCGACGATCGCGAAATCGCCGTGTCGCGCGGAAAATTCTGCGAACGCGTAGCGCTCGCCTGCCTTGCGCAGCGGAAAGCGCACCGCTTCGACGAGTTCATCGGGCTCGCGCGCGGTCATCAGCATTCCCTGAAAGAAGTCCTGCGCGGCGAGGGTGCGGCGCCTTTTTCGCGAGCGCAGCATCACGTCGCCGCCGAGTGCCGAAAGCACGAGCGGCAACTCCGCGCTCGGGTCCGCATGCGCGATCGATCCGCACACGGTTCCGCGATTGCGAATCTGAAAGTGCGAGATATGCGGGAAGGCCATCGCGAGCAGCGGCGCTTCGTCGGTGAGCGTGCTGCGCCATTCGACGCTGCCTTGCGTCGCCGCGGCGTTCACGACGAGATGCCCCGCCTGATTGTCCACGCGCACGGCATCGAGTTCGGCCGTGCGCGAGATATCGACGAGCACTTTCGGTTGCGCGAGCCGCATATTGAGCACGGCCATCAGCGACTGGCCGCCTGCCAGCACGCGGGCGTCTTCGCCGTATTGCGCGAGCGCCTCGAGCGCGTCTGACGCGGTCATCGCGCGCAGGTAATCGAACGGTGCGGGCTTCATGCGTGTCTCCTGAAACGTACGAGGAGTCTTGCGATCCACGATCCGTGCGCCTGCGCGGGCTTGCCCGCCGCCTGCCGTCCGAGCGATTCGAACAACTGCCTGAGCACGACCTTCGCCGCGCCTTCGAGCATGCGGCCGCCGACCGCCGCGACCTTGCCTGACACTTGCGCTTCGTAGTCGTACGCGAGCCGCGTCCCGCTGCCTTGCGGCGTCAGTTCGACGAGACCGCTGCCGCGCGCGCTGCCGAGCGGCGAGATTCCCGCACCAGCGAGTCGCAGACGGCGCGGCGCATCGATCTCCGACAAGCCGATACGCGCCTCGAAACGCGCCTTGATCATGCCGACGCCGACGGTCACGTCGGCGCGATACTGGTCCGGCGCCGTCTCTTCGAGCGCGTGACAGCCGGGAATGACGTTCGCGAGTGCCTTCGGATCGAGCAGCACGGCGAACACGGCTTCGGGTGTCGCCGGCAGATCGACAGCGCCCTGCGCCGTCAGTGCGCGTCCGCCGCCCGGCGTCGCGGGCTTCGTCGCGGGCGCTTCGCGATATTCGGGGCGCGACGGTTCGGGATCGTCCATGCCTATCATCGCCATCACTCTGGGCGGCGTGAGCGGCAGGCGAATGTCTTCGACGCCGAGCGCGTCCGCCACCGCATTCGCGATGCACGGCGGCGTGCTCATGTTGTTGCCTTCGCCGAGACCCTTCGCGCCAAGCGGCGTGAAAGGCGAAGGCGTCTCCAGATGCACGATCAGCGGATCGGGTACTTCGCAGGTTGTCGGCATCAGATAATCGGCGAGCGTGCCGGACAGGAAGCTGCCGTCCGCGCCGTAGCGGAACTCTTCCATCAGCGCCGCGCCGACACCTTGCGCGAACGCGCCGCGAATCTGGCCATCGGCGAGTGCGGGATTGAGGATGGTGCCCGCGTCGTGCACGGTCACATACCGGTCGATGCGCACGCGTCCCGTCACGCGATCCACTTCGACGCCGCACATGTCGAACGCGAAGCCATACGCCGCCGATGTATTGATGCGGTCCTGTTCGTCGGGCGCATCCATGTGCGGCGGTGACCAGAACACGGTTTCGCGCAGGCCCGGCTCTTCGCCCTCGGGCAAGAGCGCGGGCGCCCAGTGTGGCGCATTGCTGGCGGCGCGCGCGAACGGCAGCGCACGGTCTTCGGCATCGCGCGGAAAGACGCGCGCGCCTTCGAAGCGCACGTCGCCGGGCGCGCAGTTGAACTGCTTCGCGAGCACGCGCGCGAGTTTGTCGCGCACGCGCGTCGCGGCGAGATGCACCGTGCCCGCCACCGCGCCCGCGAAGCGGCTCGAATAATTGCCCGCCGCGACGGACCAGGCGTCCTTGTGCGTATCGAATTCGACATTGACGACGATGTCTTTCGGATCAAGCCCGAGCACATCGGCGACGACTTGCGCACACACCGTCATGTGGCCCTGACCCGCGGGCGTCGATGCGATCGTGACGACCACGCCACCGAGCAGATCCACGCTGACGGTCGCGCTCGCTATCGCGCCGTTTTTTGGCCCTGCTTTCCTACGCGCGTCCGCGGGCATCACGGTCGTGATGTAGCCCATGTTCGATACCGACGGCTCGACGATCGCCGCGAAGCCGATGCCATACAGCCGCCCTTCGTTGCGCGCGGCGTCGCGGCGCGCAACGAGTCCCCGGTATCCGCCTTCGTCGAGTGAACGGCGCAGCGCTTCCTGATAATTGCCCGAATCGAGCAGCGCGCCTGCCGCCGCGCGATACGGGAACGCATCGGCGGGAACGAAGTTGCGGCGATACACGTCGAGCACGTCGAGCTTCAGTTCGATCGCGATGCGCTGGATCAGCCGTTCCAGCGCGAAGTACACCTGCGGCCCACCGAAGCCGCGCACAAGGCCCGTCGGCGTCTTGTTCGTCAGCACGACGCGATTACGCGCGAGCAGATTCGGGATCGCGTACGCGCCCGTCAGGCAGCCGTGCATCCGGTAGAACGTCGCGGGCTCCGGCGCGCGCACGTAACCGCCCACGTCTTCCATCTGATCGTAGGACAGCGCGACGATGCGGCCGTCGGCTTCGACGGCCGCTTCGAGCGTTGAAACACGCGCCGTCGCCGATGTCGCCGCGCTCAAGTGCTCGAGCCGATCCTCGACCCACTTCACCGGCGCGCCCGCCTTGCGCGACGCGAGGCACATCAGCACGACATACGGAAACACGGCCTGCTTCACGCCGAAGCTGCCGCCGGAATCGCGCGGGGCTTTGTGACGCAGCCGATTGGCAGGCACGTTCAACGCCATCGCCATGACGGCGTGCAGCGAGAACGGCCCCATGAAATTCGACGTGACGTCGTAGCCTTCGTCGCCCGAAAGATACTCGGCGATGACTACGCCGCACTCGATCGGCGCGCACGTGTTGCGCGGATAATGCGCAACCAGTTTCACGCGATGCGGTGCGCGCTCGAAGGCCGCTTCCGGCTCGCCGTAGCGGAAATGCCGGTCGCTGATGACGTTGCTGCCGACGCGTTCGTGCAGCACCGGCGCGTCGTCCTTCGCGGCTTGTTCAATCGACGTCACGGGATCGAGCATCGCGTAGTCGACCTTGATGAGATCGAGCGCGTCTTCCGCGAGCGCACGCGATTCGGCCATCACGACCGCGACCGGCTCGCCGACGTAGCGCACGCGGTCCATCGCGAGCGCCCACTGCTCCATCGGCGATTTCACGCCGACGACGAACGGTCGCGACCACGGACGCAAATCGTCGCGCGTGAGCACGGCGCGCACGCCCGCGAGTTTCGACGCGCCTTGCGTGTCGATCGACAGGATGTCCGCGTGCGCGTGCGGCGAACGCAGAATCGCGGCGTGCAGCGTGCCCGGCTTGACAGCGATGTCGTCGCCATAGCGGCCACGGCCCGTCAGGATCGCCGGGTCTTCGAGGCGCTGCATCGGGCGTCCGATGTGACGCTGCGGTGCGCTCGCTTCGCGCGTCTCCTTGTCTGCGACGCGCGCGTCCAGGTCGTCAAATGCGGTTTCGCGCTGATTCATGACCTTACTCCTCAAGTGCGGTGTGGCCGCCGAATTCATCGGCGAGACCGCTCCAGCGTCGCGCAATCTCGCCATGCTCGATGCCGAACAGATCGAGGATGCGCCCGACCGTGTGGTCGACCACGTCGTCGATAGTCTGCGGATGCGCGTAGAACGCGGGCACCGGCGGCATCACGATCGCGCCCATTTCCGTGGCGAGCGTCATGTTGCGCAGATGCGCGAGATTGAGCGGCGTTTCGCGCGCGACCAGCACGAGGCGGCGGCGCTCCTTGAGCATCACATCGGCGGCGCGCGTCAGCAGGTTGTCCGCGAAGCCGTTCGCGACGCCCGCGAGCGTTTTCATCGAGCATGGCGCGATCACCATGCCTTCGGTCAGAAACGATCCGCTTGCCACGGCCGCGCCGATATCGCGCACGTTGTGCACGACATCGGCAGCGGCTTCGAGATCGCCGCGCGCGAGGCCGAGTTCCTGGGCGGCCGTCACCGCGCCCGACGACGACACGATGAGATGCGTCTCATGCGTGCCGACCCGGCGCAAGGCGGCGAGCAAACGCACTCCGATCACCGCGCCGCTTGCGCCCGAAATGCCGACGACGATGCGTTTCTTTCGTTCAGCCATGATCGCGCGACAGATAGGCGTCGAACGCGCTGTTGTCGGCGGCGACGAGTGCTTGCAGATCGACCGTGTCTTGCCCCGGTATGCGCACGCGTGTGAACACATGCGCGGGATACACGACGGGGCGCGTCGCATCGAGGCCCATCTTCGCGCTGACGCCTTGCAGATGCGACGGCGTATCGTCGGGCTGACCCACCGTCGTCGACGGATCGAGCGGCGAACCTTGCGCGCCTGCAATCACGACGAGATCGCGGTCTGCCTGGAAGCGCGTCGCGATCGCCCATTCGATTTCGGCGGGATCGTGCACGTTCACATCGGTATCGACGACGACGACCTGCTTGATGTCGTAGTGCGCGCCGAATGCGCACAGAATGACGTTCTTCGCTTCGCCTTCGCGCTTCTTGTCGAGTTGCACCCACAGGTGATAGCGGCACACGCCGCCCACCGACAGATGCACGTCCTTCACGGCGGGATGGCTGCGCTGAAGATGCGCGAGCAACGTGGCTTCGCGTGGAATCGCGCCGAGCAGCAGATGCTCCATTTCGGCGGGCACGATCGTATGAAAGATCGGATCGCGCCGATGCGTGACGGCCATCACTTCGATGACTTCGCGTGCTTCCTTCGCGCTGTAGTACTTCGGAAATTCGCCGAACGGACCTTCCGGCTCACGCACGTTCGGCAGAATGCGCCCTTCGATGACGATCTCCGCAAACGCCGGCACGTGCACGCCGTTCGTGACGCATCGTGCGACAGGCAGCGGCGCACCGTGCAGCGCGCCAGCGATTTCGAGTTCGTCGCGATCGATCGGCGTGATCGCTTGCGACGCGAGCATGGTCAGGGGATCGACGCCAATCGCGATGGCGACGTCGAGCGCATCGCCCGCGGCCTCCGCGTCGCGCTGGAATGCGTAGAGATGACGCGGCAGCAGCAGGATCGCCATGCGATCGGGGCCGTGCACCTGAATGCGGTTGATCGAGACGTTCTGCACACCGGTGCGCGGATTGCGCGCGATCACCAGACCGGCGGTGATGTACGGGCCGCTGTCGTGTTCGCTGTGCGTGGGAATGGGCAGCAGTGCGTGAAGATCGATGCCGCTCGTATGCATCACTTGCTGACACGGTGCGTCTTCACGTTGAATCAGTTTCGATGCGAGCGGCGCTGCGGTCGCAGCGGAAAAACGCGCGAGCAACGTGGATTCGTCGACGCCCATCGCTTCCGCGATCCACGCGCGCTTCGACATGAAGCCGCTCACGACGGGCTTGGCATGTCCGAGCGGCTGCGTGAAAAAAGCAGCTCGTTCGCCGTCGAGTCGCTTTGCAATAGCGGCGAGTTCGTGCTCGAGCGCGACGGGCTTGTCGATCGTCGCGACACGGCCGGTTTTCGCGAGATGCACGAGCCAGTCGCGCAGCGACAGCGAGCCGGTGTCGGCGTGATCCCGTCTCCAGGCGAATGGGGGAATGCCGTGCGTTGCGGCATCGCGTGTGTTCATCGGCGTCTCCATCTGTGCGCGCTACCGTAGCGAGCGCATTGGATGAAGCGTAGTGAGATCACGCCATAAGATCTAATACTGTTTTCTGATGCGGAGGATCATTCTCGCTTATATCGGTGTTCCTCCCGATGACAGCGTTCTTGCCGTTCCGTATCAATGTAACGCTCAATGTGCCTCACCAGCAGGAGCATGAAGAACCGGTACCCTGCCCGTCTGCGCAAAGCGAGATGATAATGACGACATAGGCTATTAGCGTCTCTGATGCCCCGGAAAAATGGACCTCAAGCAAATCCAGTACTTCATCGCGCTGTTCGAGGACGGCTCGGTCACTCGTGCCGCGAAGCGCTTGAACATCGTGCAACCGGCCTTGAGCATGCAGATTGCGAAACTCGAGGATGAACTGCATCAGCCGCTGTTCGAGCGCGGCGCACACGGCATGGCGCCGACCGCCGCGGGACGGCTGATGTACCGGCTGTTTTTACCGATCGTGCGTGACCTTGCCCACGCGCGGCAGCAACTCGTGCAGCGCGACGAAGTGGTGACGGGGCATGTCGGCATCGGGCTGATCGCATCGGTGACGGAAAGCGTGCTCGCGGATTCGCTGTCGCGCTTTCACGCGCGCTACCCCGATGTCGAAGTCACCGTCGCCGATGGCTACAGCGCGACCTTCATCGACTGGGTGGCGGGTGGCCAGCTCGATGCCGCCCTCATCAACAAGCCGCGCGCGCGCCTTTCTCTCGACTCGCGCCCGCTGCTCGACGAAGAGATGGTGCTTGCCTCCAGCGCCGCGCATGGCCCCGACTTGCCGCATGCAATCGAACTCGCGCAATTGCCCGAACTGGAACTCGTGCTGCCCACCAAACGTCACGGCCTGCGCGGCGTGCTCGACAGCGCCGCGCAACATGAGGACGTTCTGCTCGCGCCGCGCTTCGAGATCGACGTGCTTTCGACGATTCTCAAGCTCGTCGAGCACACGCGCTTCGCGACGATCCTGCCGCGAATCGTCGTCGAGCGTGCCGCGCGGCACGGCACGTTGCGCGCGTGCCCGATTCTGGCACCCCGCATCGTGCGGCACATTGTCTGCGTGAGCCATCCGCGCCGCCCGTTGAGCGCGGCGGCGGAAGCACTGATCGAGATCATCGGCGACGAGTTGCACCGCGCGTCGAACATGTCGGGCGACGAGCCCTCACACCCCATCAAGGAACGTTCACCATGAACGCACGACACTTGGCTGCCGGCGAATCGACCGGCACGCCCAACATCGACAGCATCGATCCCGCAACGGGCGAGGCCATACATTGCGGTGGCTTCGAATGTCCGATCGGATCGCTATTTGACCGGCTGCGGATGGAGGGCCGCGACAACTCAGACGTGGCCGTGCGTAAGGAATAACGAAGCGGCCGAGGGGCCGCGTGTTGAAGCGGCCGTCAAGTAAGCGAATTGCGCGCTACGCATGAACCCCCCGTGTATTCGCTGACCTTATCGAGGTCCGCCAGATGCTCACGGGGAATTTCATCGCCGATCTGCCCGCGCCGGATGACCAGCACCCGCTGAGACACCGCCGCGATGAAGTCAAGATTCTGCTCGACCAGCACGATCGTCAACCCGCGCTTTTCTCTTAGCGTCACGAGCGTCTCGGCGATTTCCTCGATGATCGAAGGTTGAATGCCTTCGGTCGGCTCGTCGAGCAGCAGCAGCGAAGGCTCGCCCGCCAGCGCACGAGCAAGTGCGAGCAATTGCTGTTCGCCGCCCGACAATGAACCGCCCGCGCGGTCGAGCAGCGGACGCAGCTGTGGAAAGTCATCGAGCAGCGCGGCAATCGCGTCGTCCGGCTTGCGTCCTGTCTTTACGAGGCCGAGCCGCAAATTGTCGTAGACGGACAGCGTCGGAAAAATTTCACGGCCCTGCGGCACGTAGGCCATTCCGCGCCGCGCACGCGCATGCGGCGGCAGCGCGGTGATATCGTCGGCGCCGAAGCGAATCGTGCCTGCGGTAGCGGGCAGCGCGCCGATCAGCGTGCGCAACAACGTCGTCTTGCCCATTCCGTTGTGCCCAAGAATGCCGATCGCCTCGCCCTCGCGAACCGAGAGCGCTACGTCGTACAGCACCGGAATCGCGCCATAGCCCGCGCATAAGCGTTGTGTTTCCAGCATCGCGCCTCCGTTCAATGCGGCTTCTTGCCAAGATAGATTTGCTGGATGAACGGGTCGCGCATGATGCGTTCGGGCGTGTCCTCGCGGATCACCGCGCCCTGATGCAAAACGGTAACGGTCTTTGCGATACGCCGGATAAAACTCATATCGTGCTCCACCACGACGAGCGCATGCCGCCGGTTGATCTCCAGAATCAGGTCTGCCGTGCGCGCGACTTCTGTATCGCTCATGCCCGCGGCAGGTTCGTCCAGCAGAATCAGCGGTGGATCCGCGGCGATGACCACGGCCAGTTCGACCCACTGCCTCTCGCCGTGTGCGAGCAGGCCTGTAACCGCGTCGCGATGCGACAGCATGCCGACCCGCTCCAACACTTCACGCGTCACGCGCTCGGTCTGCATCGGCGTATTGACGCGGCGCGCCGCTAGCCATACGTTCTCCCACACGGAGAGCCCGTTGAAAAGGCTCGGCACTTGCGTCTTGATGCCGATGCCGAGGCGCGCCGGCTCATGCGGCTGCATCGCGGTGATGTCCTTACCGCGAAACAGAATTTCCCCTGAAGTCGGCTTGACCTGACCCGTCAGCAATTTGAAGAAAGTGCTCTTGCCCGCACCGTTTGGACCGATCACGCATCGCAGTTCCGCCTCCGCGAGCGTGAAGTCGACGTCACGGGTCGCATGCACGCCGCCGAAGCGGACGTTGAGCTTGCGCGTTTCGAGCAGTGGCGTCGTCATGCGGTTTCCTTGCGCGATGGGCGATGCGTGCCTTGCCGCGCTTGGTCGTGCGATGCGGCGACCGCGGCGTGCGCCGTCCCCGACCCTGTGCGGCCGCGCCGAACCAAGGCGGCGAGCCGCATGCCCAGTTCGCCGAGGCCAGGAACGATGCCCTTGGGCACCATCAGCACGAACACGACGAGAATCGCGCCGAGCACGAGATTCGAATTGATCGTCTGCTGCGTGCCGATCTGCGCGGTGAGCCATTGAATCGCCACGCAACCGACAACGGGGCCGACCAGCGTCCCCAACCCGCCCACGATGACCCAGATGATGATTTGCGCCGATTGCGCAAGACCGAATACCGTCGGACTCGTAAACGCGCCCCAGTTCGCGAACAGACATCCGGACAGCCCGGCGATCGCCGCACCGAGCATAAACGTGAAGAGCTTGTAGGCGCGCGAGTCGTAGCCGAGCAAAAGTAGACGCTGTTCGTTTTCCTTGCTCGCCACGATGACGCGCCCCATCTTCAACGCAAGCAGCACACGCAGCAACAGATAGACGCCGAGCAGCGCGCCAAGCGACAGCTCGAATAAACCGCGCGGGCCGATTACATCGTCGACATTGCCCGGCATATTGAGCCGCGCGATGTTCGGAATGCCGTTGAAGCCGCCAAGCGGTGCGTGGCCGATTGTCCATTCCGGACCCGCGGTCGAATTGACCGTATTGAACAGAATCAGCGTGACCGTGAGCGTGATGACACCCATGTACACGTCCGACAGCCGCCCGTAGAAGATCAGATAGCCAAGCACCGCCGCGAAGGCGGCCGGCAGCACGATCGCGAGAATGAATGGTACGGTGCTGTCGCCGAAATTTGTGACGGCGATCGCGTACGTGTACGCACCGAGACCAAAGAACGCCGACTGCCCAAAGCACAGGATGCCGCCGCAGCCCCACACAAAGCCGAGACTCACCGCGAGTATCGCCATCACCGCGTACACGGTTGCCTGCACGAGCGCGAAGTCGTCGAGCACGCGAGGCAGCGCCAACAGCATCAGCACGCCGATTGCGAGCGTGAGCGCTGCGCTCTTCCACGAGCGCGAAAACCGTGACAGCGCGTCGGGCACCGGCATCGCGCGGTTCGCATTGACAGGGCTGTTCACAATGCCCCCTTGAAGAAGCGGCCGGTAATGCCACGCGGCAGCAGCCGCAGCATCACGATCGCGCCGGCAAGCAGCGCCACTTCGCCGAATACGGGCGTCGAAGCGAATGTCGCGATCTGGCTGATCGCGCCGAATAGCGTCGACGAGCTGATCAGTCCCGCCACGATGGCCGGTCCGCCGCCGATCACCGTGATAAACGCCTTGGCGACGAATGCGCCGCCCATCGTCGGCACCACGCCCGTCATCGGCGCGAGCAACGCACCTGCAAGTCCCGACAGCGCCGCTCCGATCGCGAAGGTTGCCGAATAGACGCGACCCGGAGCGATGCCTAGCGCATCGGCCATCTGCGGATTCTGCATCGTGCCGCGCGCGATCAGCCCGAGCGACGTGCGCAGCAATATCCAGCGCATCGCTAGCGCGAGGACCGCGGCAATCGCGATGATCACGAGCGTATAGCTGCTCACCGAATAGCGGCCGATGGCAAAGCTGCCGAGCGGCGCCGAAATGCCCGCAGTCGTATTACCGGCGATCGACGTGACGATGCCGATCAGCAGCAACGAAAGCCCCCACGTAGCGAGCATCGTGTCGATCATGCGGCCGTACAGCCGCCGGATAAACACGCGCTCCAGCACGACGCCGATCAGCGCGACCACGACAGGCGCAACGACGAGAATCGCGACCCACAGGTTCACGCCGAAATGGATCGCCTCGATGCACGCATAAGCGCCCAGCATCATAAACTCGCCGTGCGCGAGATTAATCACCTTCATCATGCCGAAGATGACTGCAAGCCCCGACGAGATCACGACGAGACTCGCTATCGCATACAGCACCTGAATCAGGACAATCGCCGCAAGATCCATCGCTTGGTTCCCTTGTATGACGCTGATAAAACGATGCGACGCGCGCACGTCACAGCTTGATCACATATTGCTGGTTATCGCGCGGATTCTTGATGAGGTTGCACACCGCGCTCGTATCGCTTGGCGGCTGCGCGATAAAGGTCTGCACGATGTCGAGCCTGTGATTCTTCACTTGCGCGATGCTTACATTGAGCACGCAGTGATGCGTCGCCGGATCGATCGACACCTTGCCGCTCGGCGCATCGATGCTAATGCCGGATTCGAGCGCGTCGATCACCTTGGTGCGTTCGAGCGTTCCTGCTTTCTTCACGCCCTGCGCCCACAAATTGAAGCCTTGATAAGTGCCCATCGCGAGTTCGGTAATGTTCGGATAGTTCGCACCGAAACGCTTGTGAAAGCGCGCCTTGAACGCCGTATTCACCGGGTTGTCGAGATTCTCGAAGTAGTTGTACGAGACGAGGAAGCCGTCGCATTCGTCGGGCGACAGCACGATCTGCTCGTTACCCACCGCGAATGTCGTCGACGCAAGCGGGATCTTCTTGTGCAATCCCGCTGCCGCCCATTGCCGGTAGAACGACATATGCGAGCCGCCGACGAGCGCGGAGACCAGCATGTCGGGCTTCGCCGATTCGATCTTCGAAATGGTCGGGCCGAAGTTCGTCACGTCGAGCGGGAAAAAGTCGATCGACGCCACGGACCCGCCGTTCTGCTGCACGAACTTCTTGACCCACTGCGACGTGATCTGTCCGTAGTTGTAATCGGCCGCGATCACATAGACTTTCTTGCCCCATTGCTTCATCGCGTACGGAATCAGCTTGGCGACAGTCTGTGCCGGCGTTACGCCCGTGCAGAACGTGTTGCGGTCACAAACGCCCCCTTCATACTGCGTGTTGTAGAAGTAGAGCGTGCGATAGCGGTCGAGCACGGGCCGCATCACTTCGCGCGACGCGGACGTAATGCCGCCTTGCACGACCGCGACCTTGTCCTTGAGCGCCGCCTGCTGCGAAAACTGCGTATAGAGCTGCATGCTCGATTGCGGATCGTAATTCAGCAGTTTTATCTGCTTGCCGAGCAAGCCGCCCTGCGCGTTCCATTCTTCGACTGCAAGAGTCAGGCAATCGGCCATCGGCTTGCCATAGATGTCGAGTCCGCCAGACAGGTCGGTAATGCCGCCGACAAGAATCTCGTCGGCCGCTTCGGCGACGAGCGGCAAGGTGCCCGCCATGCTTGCCACGGCCGATACCGCAGACGACTTCAAAAACGAACGTCGATCCATAGTGTGATTCCGGAAAGTGACACGATGAAAGAATGACGGGTTCAGAGCTTGATCCAGTCGACCGACTGCTCGAATGCATAAGCGCCGCGATAGATCGTCGCTTCGTCCCAATGCTTGCCGATCAGCATCATGCCGACTGGCAGGCCGTCGACCGTGCCGCACGGCACATTCATCGCCGGGTGCCCGGTGCAATCGAACGGGCACGTATTCGGCAGCATCTCGAACGCGCGTGTGACGACTTCGTCGACGCTTGCACCGGGTTCCGGCAGCGGCGTTGCTGTGAGCGGAAGCGTCGGCATAAGCAGCAGATCGTAGTCGGCGAATGCGGTGTCATACGCCGCCGTCAGCTGGCGCGACAGATTCTGTGCCTTCGCATAGAAGCGCCCACGATAGTGACGAATAAAGTATTCGCCTAGCACCATTGTGATTTTCAGCGTTTCGGACAACTCGTCGGCACGCTCGCGCCAGCCAGCATGAAAGTCCACCATGCTGGTCACGTAGAGGCCCTTCCAGTTGAAGCCGTGGCCATTGTCTTTCATCATCTGCTGGGTCGCGCCTTCAGCGGCGATCGGCAACCAGATCGATGGGCCGACGCGATGCATCGGAATCGATACGTCGCTCACCTTCGCACCGAGCTCGGCGAAATGATCGGCGGCGGCGCGCACTTTGGCGTCGGACGCAGCAAGCGACTGCGGCCAGCCAAACCCTTCCTTCACCACGCCGATCCTCAAGCCGCGCACACCCTCTTTCATCAGTTCCGCGTACGGCTTTGCAGTTTGCCCCGCATACTGGCGCGGATCGAGACCGTCGGGGCCAGCCAGCACTTCGAGCATCAACGCGTTATCGGTGACGTTTGCCGTCATCGGGCCGGTATGGTCGATTGTCAGTTCGATCGGCATGACGCCGGTATAAGGAACCAGCCCATGTGTGGGCTTCATGCCATAGACGCCGCAATATGACGCGGGCATGCGAATCGAGCCGCCCTGATCGCCGCCGATCGCAAGATCGACTTCGCCCGCGGCCACCAGCGCCGCGCTTCCCGATGAAGAACCGCCTGCCGAATAGCCGATCTTGCGCGGGTTGTGCACCGGCGCCGGCGAGCTCGTGTGCGAACCGCCCGAGAAGCAGAAGTACTCGCAGGTCGCCTTGCCGACAATGGTCGCGCCCGCGTCGAGCAGGCGCGTCACGATGGTCGCGTCGACATCCGGCACATAGCCCTCGAGCGTGGACGCGCCGTTCATCATCGGCACGCCCGCGAGGCAGACGTTGTCCTTCAGCGCGACAGTCTTGCCGACGAGCTTGCCCGTCGGCGCGCCTTTCACTTCGGTTTTCACGTACCACGCGTTATAGCGGTTTTCATCGCCAGAAGGCCGATAACCGGGCGTGCGCGGATAGGTGACGCGCGGGATGTAATCGGGCATCGCGTCGATCACATCATAGGCGTCGAAGTTCGGCTGCAACAACGTGTGATATGCGGCGAGCTGGGCTTCGGACAGATGCATCCCGAGGCCTTTGGCGACTTCGTCAAGCTGGGCGGGCGTGGGACGTTTCACGGCCATGGCGCTTCCTCACTCAAACGGATTCGTGTGGGATTGCCGCCTGCTGCGCGTTCATGCAGGCGTGTCTGGATGAACAGGACGTTTCGGCATCCGAACGCCTGATCCGAGACCCATGGTAGGAACACATATTTTCCTCGTCAACAATTTATTTTCCTTGGAAAGTAACTTGTCGACGCGGCGATGACGGCCGCGCAGCGAACTACGCCGCGTGGCCCTGCGGGATTACCTCGAACCGATGACCCTCCGCGCGCGCGAGATGAATGGGCATGTGGTTCACGCGGCCGCCCGCATAGGCAGCGTCGCGGGCACTGCGATAGGAAAGCGGCGCGATGCCGAGCTGCGCAAGCCCCGCGTCCCGCGAAAGACGTCTACGTTGCGCGTCCTCGAACAACGCTGCGAGAAAGTGGATGCCTTCATAGGTAGATTGACCGAACGTATCCAGCGTCGGCGCACGCGCGCCGAATCGTCCGAGGTAGCGCTCCTTGAATGCGAGATTTGCATCCGTACGCAGTGAAGCGAAGTAGCCCGACGCGACGTAGAGATTCGCGGTGTTACACGCGCCGATTCCGAGCAGTTCGTTCTCGCCAAGCGCGCATGATAGGCGCACTGCTTTCTCCGCGAGCCCTGCTTCGCCAAACGCACGATTGAAATCGATCGTATCCTGGCCGATCAGGGAGAGCAGCACGGCATCCGCACGCCGTTCCCGAATCGCATCGAGCACATCGCCGTAATCCCCGATGCCGAACGGCACGTATATGTCTCCGACCACCTGGGCGCCCGTGTCGATCACCGAACGATGCGCGAGCCGATGCGTCGCGTGCGGCCATACATAGTCGTTGCCGACGAAAAGCCAGCGCTTCGGGCGAAACTGCGCGGTCAGCCAGCGAATGGCCGGCTGCAGTTGCCGCGACGTGGTTTCGCCGATCGCAAAAACGCCGGGCGTGCGCTCGCCGCCTTCGTAGAGCGGCGTGTAGATGAACGGTATCTGTCCGCCCACAGCCTTCAGAAGGTCGTGGCGCACCGCGCTTGTATGCATGCCGACGAGCGCATCGATCGTGCCTTCGTCGATCAGACTCGTCAGTGTCGATTCGAGTTCGCTCGCATTGTCACCCGCGTTGATAGACAGGAGCCGGCAGGGCCGGCCCGCGATACCTGACGCGGCATTGAGCTCGGCCACTGCGAGCTGCGCCGAAGCGAGCGCGCAAGGTCCCCAGAGTCCCGCAGCGCCTCCGAGCGGCACGCACAACGCGATGGTCATCTCCTGCACATGACGGCAGGAACGGGAACGCTGCTTCATCAAACGGTTGACGACGCGCAAAGGTCAAACGATCGGAATGCACCAACAAATGGCGTGCAGGCATCATCGCGCACCGATGCAACGGACAATCTGCACCGATACTTTCCATGGAAAGCTTATTTGCGTAAGATTCAGCTATTCACCATCGACAAAGCATCTACCATGCCGGACATCGAACTCTCTGGATACCTCGCGTGGCTCATCGCGTCCGCGCATCGGCAAATGAAGCTCAGTCTCGCACAACTGACCGCCGAGGAAGGCGTAAGCGAGGAGCATTGGCGTATCTTGCATGCGGTCGCGGACGAAGCGGGGCACTCGATGAGCGAGCTCGCCGAACAGGTGCTGCTTAACCTTCCTGCGTTGACTAAAAACGTCGACAAGCTGGTGAGCCGGGGCCTCGTGCAGCGCTCGGCGGACGATTACGATAGCCGCAAGGTGCTGATCTTTATCACCGACCGTGGCATCAAGCTGCTTGCGCGCCTTCAACCCGGCGTGGACGCACATCATGCCGCCATTGAAGATGCGCTCGGCTCCCGTAACGCGAAGCAGTTGAAGCGTCTGCTTGAACGGTTCATCGAAGAGGCGGGGCCGCGCTGAGTGACACGGTATACGCACGGTGCGATGCAGGTGCTGGCGCGATCGCAGCAATTGAGTTCGCTTGACACGCGAAATTCCGATTCGTAGATTTTCCGTTCGCGCTTTCAGCGCTGTGCCACAGGAGAATAGATGGGGCGGTCGCACGTGTTGCATGCAGGACCGGATACGGTCCACTGGGGTTACTTCGACGCCGCGCTTGCGCCAGCACTCACGATTGAGTCCGGCGACTCTGTTCGCATCGAATCGGTAAATGGCCAGCCACGCGATCTCGTCGGCGTGCCTTTCGATGTACTGCCCGAGCATCGGCGCATCCACGAAACGTGCACACCGAAGCTCGGTCCGCATATCGTTACAGGCCCGGTCGCCGTTAACGGAGCGGAGCCAGGCGATTTGCTCGAAGTACGCGTGCGCGAAATCGAGCTGCGCCAGGACTGGGGCTGGAACGTGATACGCCCGCTGCGCGGCACGCTGCCCGACGAATTTCCACTCACGCGGTTAATGCACGTGCCGATCGATCGCGAACGGCTCACGGCGACGTTGCCATTCGGCGTCACGCTGCCGCTGCGCCCGTTCTTCGGCGTAATGGGCGTTGCGCCACCCGCTGCTTACGGAGCGATCAGTTCGATCGAGCCGCGCGAGCATGGCGGAAACATTGACAACAAGGAGCTGTGTGCCGGTGCCACGCTGTTCCTTCCCGTGCACGCGAGCGGTGCACTTTTCTCGACCGGCGACGGACACGCGGTGCAAGGCGACGGCGAGGTCAATCTCACCGCACTCGAAACTTCGCTCGCGGGATCGTTCGAGTTTCATGTGCACAAGGCAGTGCACGCGCCGATGCCAATCGGCCTATCGGTTATGCACGTCATCACGATGGGTTTCGATGAAGACCTCGACACCGCAGCGCGGCAAGCGCTGCGGGAAATGATCGCGCTGCTGGGCGAAATCACCGGATGGGCGCGCGAGGATGCTTACGTGTTCTGCAGCATGGCGTGTGACCTGCACGTGACACAAATGGTGAACGGCGAAAAAGGTGTGCACGCAATGGTCGATCGGTCTCGCCTGTCTTCGGTGCTCAAAGGATCGCATCCTCTCGCGCTCGCGTTGAGGGGCACGAGCTGATTTCTTCGTCAGCCGAACGGTACCAGAATCATTTTTGAAATTTCTGGAAACCACTCCACAATGATTCCTGCGGCCCGCTAGCCGATTCTCAAACAGACGCGACTACCGCGGCAGCACGTGCGCATAAACCATGTGCAAATAGATGACCAGCGACATCCGGATTCCAGCCGCCTTGTCGCGTCTCGTTCCAATCGAAACGTAAATTCAATCCCCGAAAAACGTAAGCCTCTCTTCATACCGTCAGGAGCTCCAGGTGTCTCGCGCATCAAACAAGTCGATTCCGTCACGCGACGCGAAATACAGCCGCCGTCATATGCTGAAGCTCGGCGGAGCGCTTGCAAGCACCCTGGCGATGCCGGGCCTCGCGCGCGCCGCTGGCCCGAAGATACGGGTCGGTTATTTACCGCTGTCCGCAGGTCTGCCGTTCTATGCGGCCGTGGAGAAAGGCTATTTCAAGGAAGCGGGTCTCGACGTGGTGCCGGTTCGTTTCAGTTCCGCGCAGCAGATCATGGAAGCGATGCTGGCCGGCCGTCTGGAAGGCTGCGCGAACGGCACGGGGACGGCCACGCTGGGCATTGGCGCGATCGCGGAACACGGTGTATTTCGCGTGTTTTGCACCAACCCTAGCAACAAGGACCACATACTGGAAGAAATCCTGGTCGGTAAAGCCAGTCCGTACAGGACGATTGCGGACTTGAAAGGAAAAAGAATCGCCTGCGGCCCCGGAATCCAGAACACGACGCTGTGCAAAGCGATTCTCGAAGGGGGCGGCGTGCCCGGCGTCAAACCGGTCGAACTGCCGTACGAACAGCACGTGGCCGCCATTGCGGCGGGTCAGGTCGATGCGGCGTACACGCTGGAGCCGATGGGGACGCTTGGCCGCCTGAACGGTTCGACCCGTGTGCTGGAACCCGCTGTCGTGTCCCATTACGTACTCGGTAGTCCAGCGGCCCCATGGCACGGCGGCGCAGCCGTTCTGACCGCGGCGTTCGTGGAGGCCAACCCGCAAGTATCGAAGCAGTACATCGCCGCGTATCTGCGCGGCGTCGACCTGGTGCGTCATTCACTCGACTCGACGCTCGTGTACCTGAGCGGCTATACACCGATTACTGCAGACCTCGCAAAGCAGGTCCCGATGGCAGGCTACGCGTCCTACACCGAATTGAGCGCCGACGATTTGCGCTACTACCAGAAGTTCTACGACTTTTTCTCGCAGAAAGGCGTGTTCTCCGAAAAGGTCGACGTGACAAGCTTGCTATACAAAGGGTAAGCGATGAACAAGCCCGCTGCTTCCGATTCGTCGGCCGCCGGCTGGACGCCGCCGGCATCGCGCGACACTGCCGCGCCGCGCACGCCGCTGCACGATCGCATGCTGCCTTTCGTCGGCCCGGTGATTCTGTTCATCGTCTGGGAGGCGGTAGTACGCATCGGGTTGATCAAGCCGATCCTGCTGCCGGGTCCGATCGACACGCTGGGTGCACTGGTACACGGCCTCGTGGGCGGCCCGCTGCTGACCGACTTCCTCGTGACGGTTGGGCGCACGCTTGAGGCATTTGTGATCGCCGCGGTCATCGGAATGCCGCTGGGCATCGCGCTCGGCAGCAGTCAGCGTGCGTATCGCAGCGTCGAGTTCCTTGTCGATTTTTTTCGCTCCACGCCTGCATCCGCGCTTATTCCGCTGTTCCTGCTGATCTTCGGGGTTTCCGATATCAACAAGGTCGCGATTGCGGCGTTCGGCTCGCTGCTTATCGTCGTGTTCAACAGCGCTTACGGGGTCATCAATGCGCGGAAGCAACGGGTGATGGCGGCCAGAGTGATGGGCGCGTCGCGCTGTCGCATCTTCAAGGACGTGCTGATCTGGGAGAGCTTGCAACCCAGCTTCGTGGGACTGCGCTCGGCGGTGTCGATGTCGCTGGTCATCGTGATCGTGGCCGAGATGTTTATCGGCTCGCAAGACGGTTTGGGTCATGCGATTCTCGACGCACAGCAGGTGCTCAATGTGAAGACGATGTATGCGGCGATCCTCGCGGCCGGAGGTCTGGGTTACGCGCTTAACATTCTTTTTTTGCTGCTGGAGCGGCGCGTGGTGCACTGGAGCGGAAGATAGATGAATACGGTACTGAACGCTCCGCCTTTCGCCGAAGTTCCGCCTGTTCGCTTCAGGCCGGGACCAGCAGGCACTCACATTACGATTCGCGGCCTGACAAAGTACTTCGCGGGGTGGCCGCTGTATGAGGACTTCGACCTCGATATCCCGAAGGCTCGCATCGTGTCGGTTTTCGGCCCCAACGGCTGCGGCAAGAGCACGCTGATCAACATGATTGCGGGCCTCGTGCCGATCGATCGGGGAGAGATCCTGTTCGAGGGTAAATCACTGAAAGACACCCGTATCGGCTACGTGTTCCAGAACTACCGTGAGGCGCTGTTCCCGTGGATGCGCACGATCGACAACATCGCGTACCCGCTGTTGCTCGAGCGCAAAAGCAAGGCTGAAGTCGATCGCCGTATGGAAGAGCTGGTGGCTTCTTTCGACGTCAGGTTCGACCTGAAACGCTATCCGTACGAGTTGTCGGGCGGACAGCAGCAGACCGCATCGATCATGCGTGCACTGGCGCCGCGCCCGGAAGTGCTGTTTCTCGACGAGCCGTTCTCAGCGCTGGACTACGAGATGACGCTCTTTATCCGGGAAAAGCTGCAGGAAGTCTTTATGCAGACCGGCACCACGATGCTCGTCGTTTCGCACGACCTTGAAGAAGCGGTGTATCTCGCCGATCAGGTGCTGCTGCTGACCAAGCGGCCGACCCGTATTGCCGAAATAATCGACTATGACGAAGCACGGCCGCGCACAGTCGAGACGCTGTCTCAGGCTAGCTTCGTTAAAACCAGGAAGCGTAGTCTGGAAGTTTTTCAACGCGAGGTGCGCAGATGAATGAACAGGGCGCTATAACGGCTATGTGAACGCGAGCGTTGCGGTGCTGAATCAAACGACACCCAGTTCACCCGGGTGTCTCGTCGTGACCGATGCGCCGCGGATCTGCGCGACGACTGCATCGACGAGCCTGAAAGGCGATGCGTGTTCATGTAGGTACCCTAAGGGCCTCCAGCATCCGCTTCACATATCGCGCAATTATGTTGAGTCTGGTTGCAGACGATTGTCCAACCAAAGTGGGGCGACAGACTCCTCGCACACCGTGAAAAATACCGTCGAGCGACGCTGGTTCCAGCGACACGTCAATACACAATGCGCTACATCCGGAGTCCCGTCTTCGCCAAACGGCAAATATCGACCCTGTGGTCCTCGGGCCAATGTCCGCTCCAGTCGAGTCGCTACCTTTAATACGCGAGCACCGCTTCTGTTCCGGTGAACGGCCGCTTCGCATACACCACCCGGTCGCACGCGCGCAGCGGTGCGCGCCACCGGGCGAAGATAGTGGAATCGGCACGCCCGGCGTATTCACCGAAGAAACGCAACTGGCCGCGGCGATATGCAGGCGAGCTTTTCCAGGAAGCGCGCCGGAACAGCCGCGAGAGCACGCGCACGGGCAGGAAGAAGCCGGGCCGGCATGCGACACAGCGCTTACCGACCTGGGGAGAGGCCCCCACCGGGAACGATGCCGTGCACGTGAGGATGGTGTGAGTGCTGAGCCTCAAGTGCGCATCGAGCCACGCTTGTCGATATTCGCGGCCTCGGCGGCGGCATGGACGGCACGGTTGAGCTGCCGCGTGCTGAGCGGATCGAGGCCTGGAAACAGCCAGCCGCCCCCAGCATCTTGCCCTGAGTGCGGGCAACCCGCCACCAGACACGCCGACGCTCGAGCAGCACCGGTGAGAGCATGGCGTAGCGATCCTTGCGGCCCTTGCCCTGTTCGATGCGCAGCGTCATGCGCTGGCCGCCGACGTCGCCGACCTTCAGCACCACGACTTCACTGGCACGCAAGCCGGCGTCATAGGCCACTGACAGTGCGGTCTGATCTGCAATAGCTCTACGCTCGGCGGAACACTGCTATCGAATGTGGTGGCCGGCGCGGCCGGTGCGGCGGTAGGCGCCGCGTTGGGCGGCTCCGCAGGCGCGTTGAGCGGTGCGAATGGCGCGACGAGTGCCGATCTTTACAATCGCCAGCTTCATCCGCAAGAACGGCAGTTGATCAAGGACAAGGCGAACGAGCTTGCAGCACAGCAAGCTCAGAACCCGGCAGACCAGCAAAAACTTGCAGACTACTGGACCAACATGTTGACGATAGTTGCCGACGCCGATGTTGATTCACAGGCCCGGACGCAGTTAGAGCAATACGTTGGTCAGCTCATGCAGGCCGCTCAGGCCGCTCAGGCGTCGGGCAATAACCAGGACTTGCAATACTTCCTAGGCCAGTTGTCCGTGGCGCAAGGCTATATCCAGCAAACGGCAGCCCAACCGATCACGGACGGCAATGATCCGATCGTCGCGGACGATGGCGTGCTGAAGACGTTCCAGCCAACGGGGTCGCAGTTCACCGATTCTTCGCTGTTTGGAACGCCGGGCGGAACCAGTACCGGACTCGCGATCGGTGAAACGCCGTCGTCCGCAGGCATCGGAAATCCGTTTTATACGGACCCGAACGGTCCCACCAATCAGCAGCTTGCTGGATTCGAAAGCGATCTGCTTGAGAGCATGGGAATACCGAACGGTGCAATCACGCCGGCTTATCCGATTGAAAATATCGTTTTGCAAGGCGTAGCAGGGAAAGCTGCGTCGGCGGTGCTCGATTACGTGCTCGGTATCGGCGAAGTGACGCTGGCAAGCGGCGCCAGTAAACTGGCATCGTCGCGGGCGTCGGATGCAGCGACGCGACAGTCGAAAGCCTGTATGGAGAGACACTCGACGGGCCGACAGTTTCGCATCTCACAGCCAATAGCAACAATGGAAAACTGGCTGAGGCAATCGGGCGAGAAACGCTCGATACCGAAACTGGATTGACGTTTTCGCCCTTGCAGAACGCAAGCGGACATGGTGCGGATGCAGTTGCAATCGATCCGACCACGGGGACCATATGGGTGGCTGAGATAAAATCGTCACAGAATGGTGTGGCCGAAGCAGCTGAGGCAGACGGGGACCCGGTTACCAAACTCAATGCATGGGTCGATAAGTCGCAAACGAGCTCAAGAAATGGGGCACCCAACCTGCGAGCAACAGCACGCTGACCGATAGCATTCAGGCTGCGTTGCAAGAAGGCTACGAGATTAAAGGACTGCAAGTGCAGGTTGGCGTGCCCGCACCCGGTACGACAGGCAGCACACAACTTCTGATCAAACCGTGCGTATCGAAGTGACTTATAAAATGGATCTCAACGTGACTCGACAGGGCATCGCATCAAACTGGCCCAGCCGAAGGTCTGTTATCCGCTCAATCGAATCGACTAAACCATGGTCGATGGAATCGGCAATCGCATACAACGAGAGAAGAGAAACTCTAAATAAATCAAAGTCTCCACCGGGCAGTGCATACACGGGGGTGGGTAGTCGACTCCTTCGAGCTGCGGAGGCGCTCGCCTTGAAAGGCGAGCCTTGGGAACAGCAAATGGTAGAGGCACTCGGCTACCTTCAATTGGCGGCGAAGCTGAACTACTTCTGGCATGTTCAGTTTCGACGCCTTGCCCTGAATCCTTCCCAGCCACTAAGGCTGATGAGTTGGAAGTCGATGACGGAAGCGATGGCGATGCTTTTTGCGCTAGGCCGATTAGATGAAGGGATATACGAGGGGTATCTCATTCACTCTGCGCTGAACAACACTTTTCAAGTGCAAAAGTCCTACGAAAATGAGCACCGTCGCGTCCACGCGTTTATGCTGCGCCTATTCGCCGCATGGCGCGGTGACGTCAATCACGCATGGCCGCCTTTCGCATTCGACGAGCCGATTTACGAAGGAATTCTCGCCAGGTGGCGCGATCCGGACCCCAAGGCGATAGAACCGTGGTTGCTCGCAGCCTGCGATCGACATACGCACCAATCGAAGAGGGAAAGCGAGAAGGTCTTCCGTGACTGCGCAGATTTCCCGCGTACACCGTCCGAGATTCTCCTCGTGCTGCGTTTGCGAAAAATGACTGGTCTCGAAATTCCTTCTCTCG
Source organism: Paraburkholderia sp. SARCC-3016 (assembly GCF_031119615.1). Taxonomy (NCBI): domain Bacteria; kingdom Pseudomonadati; phylum Pseudomonadota; class Betaproteobacteria; order Burkholderiales; family Burkholderiaceae; genus Paraburkholderia; species Paraburkholderia sp. SARCC-3016. The sequence continues at coordinate 147,731 of NZ_JAVHZD010000019.1, forward strand.
ATCATCCACTGATGGAACCGCCGTTCGACAGGTTACCCGAGCTGCAACAGCCTTACATCCCTGATACATTCGTGCAAGCGACGCTCAGACGCATCCGCGAGGATTGGCCCGAATTCGATAGGATCGTTTCACTTGAAGCGCTGCGGGCAGGCTGACGACACAGAGATTCAACGGGGTTAGTAGCGCGCATGTAAAGCGGGGACTGCATCTCACTAACTTATTAGTCTTTTCATATAAGAGCGACTTTTTGCGGAATAACAGCAAAATGACTCGCGCAGTACAACATGCACATAAGAAAAGCAAAGCATCACGCCATACTGATGGCAACGGGGATGGTTCTCGCCTCGGGCATTGCACAGCACAGCAACTGCCCACCACAACGCCAGCGGTAACAGGCGGCGAACAGGATCAACGCACACGCCAGCAGCAACAGGCGCGCGATCGCGAACAAACGGTCAACGCGCCCGCGGTCCGCTCGTCGCTTGCGCCCTCGCCCGGATTTCCCGCGCTTCCCGCAGAAACGCCCTGCTTCAGGCTCGACTCGATCGTCGTCGAAGTGCCGACAGCACTTCCCCATGAGGTCCGCGCGCAAGGCGCATCCGCTTTACCGCTCGATCGATTCGCCTTTGCGCGCGAGTGGGCGGCGCATTACATCGGTGCGTGCGTCGGCAAGCAGGGCATCGATCTGATCGTCAAAGGGCTTTCCCAAACGATCCTGAGTCGAGGTTACGTCACCACGCGTGTGCTGCTGCCGCAGCAAGACGTCTCGTCCGGCACGTTGACGCTCGCGCTTGTGCCCGGCGTCGTCCACGAGTTGCGTTTCGCGGACCCCAACCTGCGCGGTACTTGGAAGTCAGCATTTCCCACACGCGATGGCGATGTATTGAATCTGCGCGACCTCGAACAGGGACTCGAGCAGATGAAGCGCCCTGCCAGCCAGGACGTCGACATGCAGATCGTGCCTGCGAACCAACCCAGCGAGAGCGATGTTGTGATCGCCGTGAAACGCACAAAGCCTTGGACGCTTGCCGCATCCGTCGACAACTCGGGACTGCGGGCGACCGGCAAACTACAAGGCAATCTGAGCCTGAATATCGATAACCCGCTCGGTTTGAATGACGTGTTCAACGTCGGCGCTAACCAGGATCTGGAATTTGGCGACAAGCAACTCGGGTCGCATGGCTGGAACGGCGCCTACTCCATCCCATGGGGCTACTGGACAGGAACACTGTCCGGCTACACCAACACGTACTACCAGCAGATCGCCGGCGTAAACCAGACCTTCGTGTCGAGCGGTAATGCACAGACCGCCGGTTTCAAGCTGCAACGCGTGCTGAGCAGAAGCCAGTACGACGTGCTGGGCGCGGAGTTCCAGTTCATCAAGCGTTTCGGCGCCAGCTTTATCGAAGATACTGAAATCGCGCAACAACGGCGCGACAACACGTTTCTCGAAGCAGGCATCACCGATCGCCATTACTTCGGCAACGCGCAGTTCGACGGCACGCTTGCCTATCGGCAGGGAGTCGGTTGGTTGGGCGCGACGCCGGATACTTCCGTGCAATCAGGTGGGCCGACTTACCGCTTCCACATGGGCACGCTCGACGCCAATCTGTCCGTGCCGTTTCGCGTCGCCAGCCAGAACCTGACGTACATCGCGACTGTACACGGCCAATACACCCCTAACGAGTTGTTCTTTATCGATGACCTCACCATCGGCAGCCGGTATACGGTCCGCGGCTTCGATGGCGAAACGATGCTCGCCGCCGAAAGCGGCTTCTATTGGCGCAATGAATTGCAAGCGCCACTTGGAGCAACGGGGCAATCGCTCTACGCGGGTATCGACTATGGCCATGTCTGGGGACCCTCCGCGGCATTTCTCGTCGGCACGCAACTGGCGGGCGCCGTAATAGGCGTACGCGGACATCTGTCCGCCGGTCCGGGGGCTTTCGGCTACGACCTGTTTGCCGGTACGCCGATATATAAACCCTCCGGGTTTTCAACGGCCAAGGTTACGCTATGCTTTCAGATATCAGCGCAGTTTTAGCGACGCGTAAGCGTTAATCATACCGCTTCCTATGCGAAATGACTAAAAGTCGCTTAAGCACGCTTAATGACTTGCATATCAGACCGAGTCTAAAGAAAATGCTAGCCCGTCCGTAAACAACGGATAGCTGGCAATTTTCTAAAGCTGCTCACACCGCCAGCGGCAAACCATAGAAGACCCACGCCCTCGGGTCCCCCAACTTCTTCATGTCGTTCACTCCTCGCACCCGCACCCAACACGTCTCCCAGACTTATCGTCCCGACATCGACGGCCTGCGCGCACTGTCCGTGATCGCCGTCATGCTTTGCCACGCCGGCCTCAAGGCGTTGAGCGGCGGCTTTATCGGCGTCGACGTGTTCTTCACCATTTCCGGGTTCGTCGTCACGACGTCCCTGCTAGGCGACCTCGAGCGCGACGCGTTTTCGTTCAAGGCGTTTTATGCGCGTCGCGCCAAACGCCTTGCGCCAGCGCTGTACGTCATGCTGCTCGCGACCTTCGTGTTTAGCCTGCTGTTCCTCTTTCCCGAGGACACGTTTCATCTTTCCAAGAACATCCTGGCTGTCTCGACGATGACGTCGAACATCTTTCTGTCGCGGCAAACCGGATACTTCGATGCAAAGGCGGCCGATCAACCCTTGCTGCATACATGGTCGCTGTCCGTCGAGGAGCAGTTCTACGTATTGCTGCCGCTGCTGCTGTTCTGGCTTTATCGCAGCAAACGCAAATGGATGACGCCCGCGTTCGCATTGCTGACGCTCGCCTCATGCACCGCAGCCGTCGTGGCGGCCCATCGCGAATCGAACGGCGCGTATTACTTCGCGCAATATCGCGCATTCGAATTCCTTGTGGGCACGCTGCTCGCGCTGCACGAACATAAGCGCGAGGCACGTCCGTCGTGGTGGGCTGCCGTACTCTTCGGCATCGGTATTGCGGCAATCGTTGCAGGCGCGGTTGGCCTGAGCAAGATGACGCAATTCCCCGGCATCGGCGCATTCGTGCCATGTGGCGGCGCATTGCTCGTTATCTACGGTGGCCGCCGCGCCGGCGCCATCCGTTTCGTGCTCGGCAATCCGGTCGCTGTCTATCTAGGCAAGATTTCCTACCCAGTCTACCTCTGGCACTGGCCGCTCTTCTTCGCACTGCGCCAACTCGATCTCGCAAGTGCACGCGGATACGCAATCGCAATCGGTTTGACGTTCGTGCTATCCGCTCTTACGTATTCTTTAGTCGAACAGCGCATCCGTCACGCGAGGCTTGCGCCTCGAAAGGCACTGCTCGCCTTTCTTGCGATTCCGCTGTTCGTCACCGGCGCGATGGCCGGCACCGGCAAGCTCACTGAAGGTTTTCTCTTTGCATACCCCGCGAAAATTCGCGCGGACGTGCATTGGTCCGGCGATGCGCTATTCGATATGCCGCGTGGCAAAAAGTGCTGGTCAAAAGTCGACGTCACGCCTGAAAGCACCTGTACGCTCGGCGACGCGAACGCCAGCAATAAGGCGGTTCTTTGGGGCGATTCGCACGCTTACCACCTGATCTACTTTTTCGACCTACTCGGCAAAGACCATCAGCTCGCCGTGCACGACATGGCGCTGACACTTTGCCCGCCAATCGAACATGAGCCGCCGATGCCTGGTTACATGCCCTACCTGAAGGACCATCTGCAGTGTGTCGCACACGACAAGGCAGTGATGGCGTATCTGATGGCGCATCCGGACATCCATACGGTTTTTATGGCCGCGGCGTGGCAGAACTACATCAATCTGAGCACCGACCCGAACGCCGGTCCGAACGGCCACGGATTCAAGCCTGGCCAGATCGACCGTGAACTGGCCGCAACGATCGACGAACTGACTCGCGCCGGAAAACACGTTGTGCTGGTGAACGACGTGCCAATGATCCCGCTCAAGCTCGTCAACTGCGCATTCAACAACGACCTGTATTTCCCGATTCATCCGCAGGCATGTCAGTTCGACGAAAACATTGCACGTGAGCAGCACGCGCCGATTCGACAGATGCTGAGGCGGTTAAAAGCGCGCTTCCCGTCCGTCGACATCATGCACACCTACGACGTGCCTTGCGACGGAACCATCTGCAAGCTCGATTTCGACGGTTTGCCCGCGTATCGGTACGACGACTACCATCACCTGAGCGTCGCCGGCAGTACATTGCTGTACAGCCACTATATGAAGCGGCATCCGGGGGAACTCGCGGCATTGCTTACGAAGTAGGACCAGCCTGTTCCGCTGCAGATGCCGGCCACCGGGCGCCCCCTTGACGACGTCTGCTGCAACAGCTCTCGCGCCCCGAGCTTTTCGCTACGTTGCGCGCATCCATCAACGAGCAGCGCGCCTCGCGCAGTAACCCCGCTAGGGCCGATAAACATCCAGCGGCATTTTCTCGAACCGCGCCTTCAACTGCAGCGCGAGAAACCGCGAATAAAACCGCCCCATCTGGAAATTACCGGCATGGATCCAGAGCCCGGGCTGTCGCGTCGGTTTCCACAAGTTGCGCAGTTCGCCCTCCCAAGGGCCTGAGTCTCCCTCGAGCCCAGAGCCATATCCCATCACCGGCCCCACCGAGTCAGCCACTTCGCGCGACACGAGCGTCGCAATGCGTTCATTGATCGGCCTGTAACCGGTCGCATAAACGATAGCGTCCGCATCGAGACACGAACCATCGCCAAGCACGATGCCATCACGCTCGATGCGCGTAACTTCGACGCCGGACTTGAGCTTGATGCTGCCGTTCGCAATCAATTCCGATGCGCCGGTATCGATGTAGAAGCCGCCGCCTTTGCGCAATGCCTTCCCGACAAGGCCCGTGCCGTCCGGACCGGCGTCGAGTTTGAACCCTGCCGCGGCGAGCCGTTGATAGAACGCGCTGTCTTCCTGCGCAAACTTCTCCATCATCGGACGGAACACTACCGGCAGCATCCGCATCGGCAATGCGGCCCGCTGCAAGTCTGCACGCTCCACATCGAGTCCGCGCGCCAGCGCCTCTTCCGAATAGAGCGGACGCAACATCTCGAGCACGCGTTGCTGGCGAATCACGTGGGTCGACGAGCGCTGGATCATCGTCACATTCGCGCCATGACGGAACAGGTCTTCGCAGATGTCGTGGGCCGAGTTGCCCGAGCCGAACACGGCCACCCTGCGGTCACGGAACCGGTCGCCGCCCGGATACGCGCTCGCATGGCATTGGTCGCCCGCGAACGTGCCGGCGCCGGGAATCGACGGAATGGAGGGAGCGCCGTTCAAGCCAGTCGCAAGCACGAGATGCGCGGGCCGCAACGTCGTTTCCTGTCCGTTTCGCACGACGCGCACCTGCCATCGGCCACTCGGCGCGTCGTATTGCGCGCCTGCACATTCGGCGCCGTGCCGGATGTCGAGCTCCATGATCCGGGCATAGCACTCGAGCCAGTCGCCGACTCTATCCTTCGGCGCAAATACCGGCCAATGGTCCGGATAGTTCAGATAAGGCAGCGCGTTCCACCAGAGCGGATCGTGCAGATGCAGCGACGCATAACGCGCCCGCCAGCTATCGCCGGTGCGCGCGTGGCGATCGATGATCAGCGTCGGTACGCGAAGCAGCTTGAGCCTCGCCGCCAGTCCCAGGCCGCAATGGCCGCCGCCGACGATCAGCACATAAGGCTGCGGCGCATTCTCCGCTTCGGCGGCTTGCGCTACTGGCCCGCCGTCGTCTCGCCATTCGCGACCCGACGCCCGACGGTGACGCGTCGGCTCCTCGAAGCCCTTCAGCTCGCGCAGCGCCGTGAGCAGGGACAAACAGCGGCCTTCGGCATCGAGCCGCACGTGACCGTCGCAACGTCCGAGCGCAGTTTCGAATGAGATGAAGCCCTCGGTCGCATCGGGCCGCACCTGTTCCGCAACGGTCCACGCGGACGGCCGGATCGACGCGAGAGTCGCCTCGAGCATCGCGCGAATCGCGTCGCGCCCTTCCATCGTCCGGATGTCCCACGTGAACGCGACAAGATCGCGCCAGAAGCAGGTGTCGCCGAATAGCGCGACGACATCATCGATCCTGTTGGACGCGATCGCCCGCGAAAATGCGTCGAGCCACGCAGCGAGCGTCGCGTGCTCGGGAGATTGCAGGGTCATTCGGTCGAACTCCGTCTATATCAACTCATCGAGCCGGCCGCGATCACGCGGCCCGCCCGGTATGCAATAGAAAAAACGTGCGATGAAGACGTCTATTCCGCACGCCACGCACGCGTGGGCGCCTATTTGACGAACCGGTTGGCCGATCTCGACAGCAGCCTGAACCGCGTCGGATCGACGTTGTACATGTGCTGAAACGCGACCGAAAAATTGCTGCGGCTCGACAATCCGACCGCTCGCGCCACCTCGGGAACGGCTAAGGTTGTGGTCGCAAGCAATTCCGCCGCCTTGCGCAAGCGCACGATTTTCAGCATCGCCATCGGCGACTGGTCGAATGCTTTCGCAAACTGCGCGGCAAACGCGGATCGGCTCATGTTTGCAGTCTGGGCCAGCCGCTCGACCGACAACGGGCTCGCATAGCGTTCGAACATCGTTTCCAGCGCCGCGGCAAGCCGCGCATCGGCCACACCGGCAGCCCACGGAAACTGCACGCCGCCATCGTCGATATGGCGCCTGAGCGCCATCACCAGACATTGTTTGAGCAGCGCTTCGACGAGCACACGCGAACCGGGCCCGGGACGGGCCGATTCTGCGAGCAACATCACGAACTGATCGCGCAACCCTGCGGACGCATCGAACCGCGTCACCAACGGGCGGCTCAGCGCCTTTAACGGATCGGCGGCGAACCTGCCGCCCACATTCAGCTCGCCGCACGCGGTGACGACGCCTTGCGCGCCTTCGCCGACCTGCACGGTCGGCGCGGTCTCGCGCGCAGGGCCACGGCCGACCCGCGTGCGGCTCACCGTCCGTGCGGCGTTCCGGCCCGCCGCGTCGATCCGGTACGACACGCGCGGCGGCAACAGCACGAAGCTATGCGCGTCGAGCGTCATGTGATCGGCATCGTCCAGCACGAGCTTGCCGTTTCCGGACAGACAGTAGTGCAGACTCACCGTGCTGCACGCTTCGAAACTCACGCCCCAGCCCTTGCGCACGTCGCATACCGAGAAGTTCGCGACACCGAGGTCGAGGGCCGCGAGCAGATGATCGAGCACATGCGCTCCGGATTGAGGCAAAGTCAGCATGGGACGTCTGGAAGATTGCACGTTTGGATGGCTGGACGATTTGGAACCAGAACGAGACCCTTTCGAACCAGGTCAACTCTACCATTATATGCACCAACCCTTTTCAAAGGAGACATCCATGTTCGACATGAAGCATCTTACCCGACTGAAGAAGCTGGACGAAAACGCACCTGATCTGATGAAGACCTTCTGGGCATTCGACAAGGCCGCGTTCGAGGCGGGCGCGTTAAGCGAGCAGACGAAGCAGATCATCGCGGTCGCCGTGGCGCTGACCACCCAATGCCCGTATTGCATCGAACTGCACACGACGGCGGCGCGCAAGGCCGGCGCAACCGACCAGCAGTTGACGGAAGCGGCTATGGTCGCCGCGGCGATGCGCGCGGGCGCGGCAGTGACGCACTCGACGCATCTGTTCAAGGACTGACCGCATATCGTTGCGGCGTTCGGCAGGCAAGGCGTCACGCAGGCAAGGCATCAGGCAGGCAGGGCATCAGGCAGGTAATAAAAAAGGCGCGATGTGAATCGCGCCTTTGTTTCGTCATGCCGCCTTGCCGGGATGATCGATATTCGTCAGATGAGCGGCCTCACGCCACCCTGCGGATGCCTTTGCCCGGCTGTTCATCGCGAGCCGTATTGGCCTCGGCTGAATCGTCGCTGTTCTGCGCCGCGCGCTGCCGCTCGGCGAATGCGTCGCCGATCATCAGCAGACTCGGCTGCGCCGGATCGAGCCACTGCTGCGCGTCGCCGGCCGCGAGGCCTTCAAGCGTCAGCGTCAGCGTGCGCTCGCGCGGCGTGCTGCAGGCTTCGACGATCGCAACCGGCGTAGCCGGTGCACGTCCCGCGTCGATCAGTTGCTGCGCGATTTCAGGCGCGCTGTCGCGGCCCATATAGAACACGAGCGAGTCGGCATTGACCTGCTCGCGAATCGCCTCGGTATCGGCGGCGCGGCTATGCGTCGCCAGCGCGACACTGCGCGATACGCCGCGCAGCGTCAACGAACGCTGCAGCGCAGCCGCACTGGCAAGCGCCGCGGTAATGCCCGGCACCACCTCGTATTCGATGCCGGCCGCTTCGAGCGCGCGCATTTCTTCGTCGGCACGGCCGAACAGCATCGGATCGCCACCCTTGAGCCGCACCACGACATCATGCTCGCGCGCCGCATCGACGATCTGCTTGTTGATAAAGTGCTGCGCGGTCGAGCGCTGCCCGCAGCGCTTGCCGACCGCGATCTTGCGCGCATGCGGCGCATGCTCCAGCATCGCCGGCTCAATCAGCGCATCGTGCAAAACGACATCGGCGATGCCCAACAAGCGTGCGCCGCGCACCGTAATAAGGTCCGCCGCACCAGGCCCCGCACCGATCAGATACACCTTACCCATTTGCTCCCGCTCCGTTCGTCCCGCTTGCGTGAAATCTCGCGTGAAATCCGTTTGCCGCGATATGCACCCTTGATGCACGGCTCGCGCTGTTTCACGTTTGAAGCCGCGAGCCCTCAAGCAGAAAGTGCACGAATCATGCCCGCGGCGACCGTATGATGCGTCGCCTCATCGATCAGCACGAATGCGCCCGTGCCCGGGTTCGTATCATACTCGTCGGCCACGAGCGGCTTTTGCAGCGTCAGCTGCACGCGTCCGATATCGTTCATCGACAGGTCGTGCCGGTCAGTGGCGTGCGACAGCGTATGCACATCGAGCACCTGTCTGATCGCGCCGATGCGCGCGAACACCGTGTTGGTGGTCTGCTTCAGCAGGTACTTGCGCTGCGTCGACAGCGGCGTGTCGTCGAACCAGCACAGATCCGCTTCGAGCTTCTTCGCCGGCTGCGGCAGGTCACCCGCGAGCACGAACGTATCGCCGCGCGATACGTCGACGTCCCGGTCGAGGCGAATCGTCACCGTCTGGCCCGCGAACGCGCGATCGACTTGCGCAGTGCCGCCCGGCACCGGCGCGACGATTTCCGCGACCGTTGCTTCGCGATTGGCCGGCAGCACGACAATCGCGTCGCCCACCTTCACTTCGCCGGACTCGATGCGGCCCATATAGCCGCGAAAGTCGTCGGCCTGGCTGCCGTCCTGGCGCGCCACCCACTGCACCGGAAAGCGCAGCGCCGAGTGATCGGCGGTTTCGACCGGCAATGCCTCGAGCACGTCGAGCAGCGGCTCGCCCGCATACCACGGCATGCGCTCGCTCGCGCTGACGATGTTGTCGCCCTTCAGCGCCGACACCGGCACGAAGCGCACGTTCGTCAGGCCGAGCTGGCGCGCAAGTTCGACATACGCGTCACGAATCTCGTTGAAGCGCGTTTCGCTGAAGTCGACAAGATCCATCTTGTTGATCGCGACGATCACATGCTGCAAACCAAGCAGCTTCACGATCGCGCTATGGCGCTTCGTTTGCGGCAGCAGTTGCGCGACACCGTTTTCGAGCTTCACACGCGTCGCGTCGACGAGAATGATCGCCGCATGCGCGGTCGATGCGCCGGTCACCATGTTGCGCGTGTACTGCTCGTGCCCCGGCGTATCGGCGATGATGAACTTGCGCTTCGCCGTGGCGAAATAGCGATACGCGACATCGATCGTAATGCCCTGCTCGCGTTCGGCTTCGAGGCCGTCGGTCAGCAGCGACAGGTCGATTTCGTCGCCGACCGTACGCTTGTTCTTCACGCGCGACAGCGCCGACAGCTGATCGGACAGCACAGCCTTGCTGTCGTACAGCAGGCGGCCGATCAGCGTGCTCTTGCCGTCGTCGACACTGCCTGCCGTGATGAAACGCAGCACGCCGAGGTCTTGCGGTTGATGAATGCTCATGACTGTCTTACCTCGCGTGCCTCAGAAATAACCTTGTTTCTTGCGCTGTTCCATCGCGGCTTCGGACGTCTGGTCGTCCATCCGCGTGGCGCCGCGTTCCGTAATCTCGGTCACCGCCGTTTCGGCGATGATCTTTTCGACCGTATCCGCATCGCTTGCGACCGGGCACGTGCAGCTGATGTCGCCGACCGTGCGGAAACGCACGAGCGCCTGTTCGCTCGTCTCGCCCTCGCGCATCGGCGTAAGCGGCGTGACCGGCACCAGAAGCCCGTTGCGGCGCACGATCTCGCGCGTATGCGCGTAATAGATCGACGGCAGTTCGAGCTGCTCGCGTGCGATGTATTGCCACACGTCGAGCTCGGTCCAGTTCGAGATCGGGAACACGCGCAGATGTTCGCCCGCATGCAGACGCGCGTTATACAGGCTCCACAGCTCGGGGCGCTGCGCCTTCGGATCCCATTGGCCGAACTCGTCGCGGAACGAGAAGATCCGTTCTTTCGCACGGGCCTTTTCTTCGTCGCGGCGCGCGCCGCCGATCATCGCCGTATAGCCGTATTGCTCGATCGTTTCGAGCAGCGTGACCGCCTGCACCGCGTTGCGCGAATCGGTCTCGCGACGCAGACGCACCGTGCCGCGGCGGATCGAATCTTCGACGTGGCCGACCACGAGCTCCGCGCCGATCTGCTGCGCGCGACGATCGCGGAAGTCGATCACTTCCTCGTAGTTGTGGCCGGTGTCGATATGCACGAGCGGGAACGGCAGCTTGGTCTGCCGGTTCGCGCCGAGGCCGAATGCCTTCAGCGCGAGATGCAGCACCACCACCGAGTCCTTGCCGCCCGAGAACAGCAGCGCAGGCTTGCTGCATTCGGCGACCAGCTCGCGCAGGATATGGATCGACTCGGCCTCGAGCCAGTCAAGGTGATCCATCCGGTTGCCGGTATTCGTATGCGGTGCGGTCACAGTGGGTTCGAGCGTCGTGCTCATGGTTCGGGTCCTTCTTTGATTCATTCGGGCGAGCGGCGTTGCCAGCTCGCGCTATCGAAAAGGCTTTTGATGCGTTCGGGGTCGCTGCCCACGCCTGGGCGCCTATGCGGCTCGGGTCACGCGGAGGCGTTTTCGGCGCTTGCCGCGATCGGAATGGTCGTGATGTGCAGCCCGCATTCCTTGGTATCGCGCGATTCCCACCACCAGCGCCCGGCCCGGCTGTCTTCGCCCGGCCGCACCGCGCGCGTACAGGGCTCGCAGCCGATGCTCGGGTAGCCGCGCGCGTGCAGCGGATTGACCGGCACGTCGAACGCCTTAAGGTACGCCCAGACGTCCGCTTCCGTCCAATCGGCAAGCGGGTTGAACTTCGCGATGTGGCGGGCGGCGTCGTGCTCTTCCTCGTGCAGCTCGGCGCGCGTCACCGACTGCTCGCGGCGCTGGCCCGTCACCCAGGCGCTGACGCCCGTCAAGGCGCGGTTAAGCGGCTCGACCTTGCGGATTTCGCAGCAGCGCTTGCGCAGGTCGATGCTTTCGTAGAACGCGTTCAGACCGTGCGCGGCGACATATTCGTCGACGGCGGCCGTCTGCGGGTGGTACTGCTCGATATCGTAGCCGTAGCGCTCGCGCACGCGATCGAACATGCCGAGCGTTTCCGCATGCAGCCGGCCCGTATTCAGACTGAATATGCCGATCTTCACCCCACGCGACAGGATCGCATGCGTAAGCAGCATGTCTTCCGCGGCGAGGCTGCTCGCGAACTTCACGTTCGCGTGGCGGGCCGCGATCGAATCGAGCAGCGCATCGAGCCGCTCGATCTTCACAGCCAGCTCGGGCGCGACGTTCTGCACTTCGCTCATGCGGAGACCTTTTGCGCCGCAGCAGCCTGAGCCGCTTCGCGGCGGCGGAACAGCGGGCGCGGTTCGTCGAATGCGCCCTGGTACTGCACCGTGAACTCGGTGAACGCCTTCAGCGCGTCGTGGATGTCCTTGTCGGCCCGCACCGCATAGGCGTCGAACCCGCAGCGCTCGTAAAAGCGCAACTGATCGCGCAGCACGTCGCCGATTGCGCGAATCTCGCCCTTGTAGCCGTAACGTTCGCGCAGCAAACGCGCGATGCTGTAGCCGCGGCCGTCGCGAAACACCGGGAAATCGACTGCAATCAGCGCGATCGTGTCGAAATCGCCGACGATGTCGGCCGGTTCGCTGTCCCCCGCGAGCCAGACGCCGATGGCGGCGGCGCCGCGCGCGGCCGTCAGCGCGTGGCGCGAAGCCTGCCACAACGCGAGCGGCACGATGATCTTGCCGGCCGGCAACGCGTCCACCGCGGGCAGCGTGCCGTCTTCGGCCGCGCGCACCACGGTCCAGTCATCGCTCACGACCTTGCGGTTCTTGATAATCGAAGCCATTTGCAGAATTCCTTATTGCGCCGGTTATGCGTGAGCGGGTTGGCGCGATGCGTACACGCGCTCCTTGAAAGGCGCGATGCCGATACGGTTGTACGTGTCGATAAAACGCTCCCCATCGAGGCGATGTTCGACAAACGTATCGATCACTTTCGCGACCACATCCGGCATTTCCTCAGCCGAGAACGACGGGCCGATGACGCGGCCCAGATGCGCGCCGGTCGCACCGGTACCCTGCTCGCCGCCGAGCGACACCTGGTACCACTCGGAGCCGTCCTTGTCGACGCCGAGCACGCCGATATTGCCGACGTGATGGTGACCGCACGAATTCATGCAACCCGAAATGTTCAACGACAGTTCGCCGAGGTCATAGACGAAATCCATATCGTCGAAGCGCTGCTGGATCGCCTTCGCAATCGGGATCGACTTCGCATTCGCGAGCGAGCAGAAATCGCCGCCCGGGCACGCAATGATGTCGGTCAGCAAGCCGATGTTCGGCGTCGCGAAACCGATCGACTTCGCCTTTTCCCACAGCGCGTACAGGTCGCGTTTCTTGACGTTCGCGAGAATCAGGTTCTGCTCGTGCGAGACGCGGATTTCACCGAGCGAGTATTCGTCGGCGAGATCGGCGACCGCGTCCATTTGCGCATCGGTCGCATCGCCCGGGGCAACGCCGTGCGGCTTCAGCGAAAGCGTGACGGCCGAGTAGCCCGACACGCGATGCGGCCGCACGCTGCGCTCGACCCAGCGCGCAAACGCGCGGCTTTCGAGCAGATGCTTTTCGAAGCTTGGATCCGTGTCCGGCAGCTTGTCGTATTGCGGCGGCGCGAAGTGTTGCGATACGCGGTCCACTTCCGCTTGCGTCAGCGTCGACGGGCCGTCCTTCAGGTGCTGCCACTCTTCCTCGACCTGCTGCGCGAACTTCTCGGGCGACAGCGCCTTCACGAGAATCTTGATGCGCGCCTTGTAGAGGTTGTCGCGGCGGCCGTAGCGGTTGTACACGCGCAGCACGGCTTCGCAGTAGGTCAGCAGATGCTGCCACGGCAGGTTTTCGCGAATCACCGCGCCGATGATCGGCGTACGGCCCAGACCGCCGCCCGCGAGAATGCTCGCGACCACGTCGCCGTCGGCATTCTTCGACAGATAGACGCCGAGATCGTGAATCTGCACCGCTGCGCGGTCTTCCTTCGAGCCCGACACGGCAATCTTGAACTTGCGCGGCAGCCATGCGAATTCAGGATGGAACGTCGACCACTGGCGCAGAATCTCGGCCCACGGACGCGGGTCGATCTGCTCGTCGGGCGCGATGCCCGCGAACTGGTCGGCGGTAATGTTGCGGATGCAGTTGCCCGACGTCTGGATACCGTGCATCTGCACCGACGCAAGCTTGCGCAGAATTTCCGGCGTCTCCTCGAGTTCGACCCAGTTGAACTGGATGTTCGTGCGCGTCGAGAAATGGCCGTAGCCGCGGTCGTGCTCGCGCGCGATCGTCGCGAGCATGCGCATCTGGTCGCTGCGCAGATTGCCGTAAGGAATCGCAATGCGGTGCATGTACGCGTGGCGCTGCATATAGAGGCCATTCTGCAGACGCAACGGGCGGAACTCTTCTTCGCTCAATTCGCCCGACAGCCGGCGGCGAACCTGGTCGGCGTACTGCGCGACGCGTTCGTCAACGATGGTCTGGTCGTACTGATCGTATTGATACATTCGGGGACCCCAGTTTGTTTGTCTCAACCCACGCGGCGTTCCGGTTACGCCACGTGATGGACGTCGCCGTCCGTCTTATTAGCAGAGCAAGTCAGGTGCACGACATCAGACCCGCTTGTGATTTGCTAATGACGAAAAGAGATACCCATATTGGAAAAGTTCGAGAAATCGTAATAAACTCGCTTAATATCTCAAACGACTAAAAAATTCTGTTGATATGCGGAGAGGTTATATATGAACCTGCACCAGTTCCGCTTCGTCCGGGAAGCCGTGCGCCAGAACTTCAACCTCACCGAAGCGGCCAAGGCGCTGTATACGAGCCAGCCTGGCGTCTCAAAGGCGATCATCGAGCTTGAGGACGAACTGGGCGTCGAAATCTTCACGCGCCACGGCAAGCGCGTGCGCTCGCTGACCGAGCCCGGGCGCATCATTCTGGCGTCGGTCGAGCGGATCCTGCAGGAAGTCGAAAGCCTGAAACGGATCGGCAAGGATTACGCCGCGCAGGACCAGGGCAATCTCGTGATCGCCGCGACGCACACGCAGGCGCGCTACTCGCTGCCCGCCGCGATCGCCGAATTCAAGAAGCGCTACCCCAAGGTTCACCTTTCGATTCTGCAAGGAAGTCCGAGCCAGGTGGCCGAGATGGTCATCCACGACCAGGCCGACGTCGCGATCGCAACCGAGGCGCTATCGAACTATAAGGAGCTCGTGACGCTGCCGTGCTTTACCTGGCACCACGTCGCGGTGATGCAGGACGACCATCCGCTGCTCGAGCGCAAGCAGCTGTCGCTCGACGATCTGTCGCAATTTCCGCTGATTACCTACGAAAACGCGTTTGCGGGCCGCACGAAGATTAACGACGCGTTCCGGCTGCGCGGCCTGCACCCCGACATCGTGCTCGAGGCGATCGACGCCGACGTCATCAAGACGTACGTCGAACTGGGGCTTGGCGTCGGCATCATGGCCGACATCGCATTCAACGCCGAGCGCGACCGGCATCTGCGCGCGATGCCGGTCGGGCATCTGTTCGGCAGCAACATCACGCGTGTCGCGCTGAAACAGGGCGGGTACTTGCGCAGTTACGTCTACACATTGGTCGAACTGCTGTCGCCGAGCATGAACCGCAAGCTCATCGAACAGGCGTTGAAGGGCGAGAGCGAAACCTATGAGCTTTGATAGTCCGGCCGGAGTGTCCGCATGACGTCCTATAAGAAGACCCTGCGCGGGCTCGCCGCGCTCGGCGCCTTTCTGCTCGCCAGCGCCGCGCACGCGCAGCTTAAGGTCGGCATCGATCTGTCGACGACGGGCCCCGCCGCCGCAATCGGCATCACGAGCAAGAACGCGATCCTGATGTGGCCGAAGACGATCGCCGGCCAGCCCGCGCAATATATCGTCCTCGACGACGACTCCGACCCCGGCGCCGCAGTCCGCAACATCCACAAGCTCATCAACGAAGACCACGTCGACGTGATCGTCGGCCCGAACGTGACGCCGGCCGCGCTCGCGGCGCTCGACCCGGTCGCGCAAAGCCGCACGCCGATGATCACGCTGATCGGCTCGGCGGCCGTCGTGGAGCCGCAGGAAGGCCAGCGCGTGTGGGCGTTCAAGATGGCGCAAACCGATAGCGCGATGGCCGACGTGATGACGCGCTATATGGCGAATCACAACGTAAAAACGGTCGGCTTTATCGGCTTCGCGGACAGCTACGGCGACAGCTGGCTCAACGAGTTCACGAAGTTCGCGGCGCTGCGGCACATTCAGGTGGTCGCGACCGAGCGCTTCAATCGCACCGACACGAGCGTGACGGGCCAGGTGCTGAAGCTGATCGCGGCCAAACCCGACGCGGTCCTGATCGCCGGTGCGGGCACGCCGAGCGTGCTGCCGCAGCGCACGCTCGTCGAGCGCGGCTACAAGGGCGCCATCTATCAGACGCACGGCATCGCAACGCCGGAGTTCATCAAGCTCGGCGGCAAGGACGTCGAAGGCACGCTGTTTCCGACCCAGCCCGTGGTCGTCGCGCGCACGCTGCCCGCCGATCATCCGGCGAAGCAGGCGGCGCTCGCGTTCGTCAACGACTATGAGACGAAGTACGGGCCGAACACGGTCACGCAGTTCGCCGGCGATGCAGCCGGCGTCTATCCGCGGCTGAACGATGCGGTCGCGCGTGCGTTGAAAACGGCGCAGCCAGGCACGCCGGCGTTTCGCGTCGCGCTACGCGAAACGCTCGAGCAGGCGCATGAACTCGTGGTGCCGAACGGCGTCGTCAATACGAGCGCGACGGATCACGTCGGGCTCGATCAGCGCGCGAGCGTGATGGGCACTATCAAAGGCGGGAAGTTTGTCTACCTGAGCCAGTGACGCTGTTGTTAAAGTAGACCTCTTTCGTCGCCGATCGCGTTCAGCGCCCCCACCATGCGCACTACCCGAGCCATCCATGCCGTCGAACGGCTGAAAACCCGCAGCGGCAACGCCCGCTATGCGGCCGTCGCACTGCCGGGCGGCCTGTTCTACCTCGTCGACCGGTCGAGCGGCGCCGATCAGAAAATGTCGGAGCCGTTGCCGCTCGACGACTTCGTCAAATTCGTCGACGAACTCGGCCCGAAAAAGCCGCGCAAGGCCAGCAAGCTCGACCTTGCTTTCGAAGAACAGATCAGAAAGAGCAAAAGCTAGCGCGTTCGCGCATCGAGCAGCCGGCACGCGTCAGATCTGCCGCCACTGGCCGCCGGCCGCGCTGCTGGCCAGCATTGCATCGATAAACCGCAAACCTTCGACACCATCGCCGACGGTCGTCAAAAGGCGGCTTTGCGGCGGCAGCGGCTGACCCGCATCGAGCGCTTCGATCTGCAACGCAGCGTCCTTATACAGCTGCGCGAACGCTTCGAGATACCCTTCCGGATGCCCGGCCGGCACACGCGTCGCGTTCGCGGCCGCGGCGCCCTTCGCGCGCCCGCGCGTGATGCGCCGCCGCGCGCCGCCAAGCGGCGTGAAACCCAGTTCGTTCGGCGCCTCCTGTTCGAACGCGATGCTTGCCTTCGTGCCGTACACGCGCAGCCGCAAGCCGTTTTCCTCGCCGCTCGCGACCTGGCTCGCCCACAGCATGCCGCGCGCGCCGTTCGCGTAACGCAGCATCGCCTGCACGTGGTCGTCGACGCGGCGACCCGGCACGAACGTATGCACTTCGGCCGCAAGCGCCTCGGGCAGCATGCCGCTGATAAACCCCGCGAGGTGATACGCATGCGTGCCGATGTCGCCGAGACAGCCGGCCGGCCCCGACAGCTTCGGGTCGGTGCGCCACACGGCCTGCTTGTTCGTGCCGCTCTGCTCGACCGGTTCCGCGAGCCAGTCCTGCGCATATTCCACCTGCACGACGCGAATCTCGCCCAGTTCGCCCGCTTCGATCATCTCGCGCGCGTGCCGCACCATCGGGTAGCCCGAGTATGTATGCGTCAGTGCAAAAAGCCGCTGCTTTTCGTGCGCGAGACGGGCCAATGCCTCGCCCTCGGCAAGCGATACCGCGAGCGGCTTGTCGCAGATCACATGGATACCGGCTTCGAGAAACGCCGTCGCCACGGGCGCATGCAGATGGTTCGGCGTGACGATCGCCACCGCGTCGATGCCGTCCTCACGTGTGCTTTCCGCACGCGCCATCTCGCGCCAATCCGCGTAACTGCGCGCGATATTCGCTTCGTCGGCGCTCGCCTGCGCGCGCTGCGGGTCCGACGACAAGGCGCCCGCGACGAGTTCGAAGCGGTCGTCGAGGCGCGCGGCGATCCGGTGCACCGCGCCGATAAAAGCGCCCTGCCCGCCGCCGACCATGCCCAGTTTCAGTCTTGCTGCCATCGCGTCATGCTCCTCGGGTTTTCGTTGCGCGCGCAACCGGATCAGTCGATGCCGAGCACGCGCTGCAACTGCGCGCGGTCGACGCCACTCTCCGCGAAATCGTCGAACGAACGCTCGGCGACGCGGATGATATGCCGCTTGATGAAATCCGCGCCTTCGCGCGCGCCATCGTGCGGGTGCTTCAACGCGCACTCCCATTCGAGCACGGCCCAGCCCGGGTAGTCGTACTGCGCCATCTTCGAAAAGATCGCGCCGAAGTCGACCTGCCCGTCGCCGAGCGAACGGAAGCGCCCGGCCCGCTCGACCCAGCCGCTGTAGCCGCCATACACGCCCTGCCGCCCGCTCGGACGAAACTCCGCGTCCTTCACATGGAACGCCTTGATCCGCTCGTGATAGATATCGATGAACTCGAGGTAGTCGAGTTGCTGCAGCACATAGTGGCTCGGATCGAACAGGATATTCGCGCGCGGATGGTCGTGCAGCGTCGCGAGAAAACGCTCGAACGTCACGCCGTCGTGCAGATCCTCGCCCGGATGCAACTCGTAGCAGACGTCGACGCCCGCGGCGTCGAACGCATCGAGAATCGGCTTCCAGCGGCGCGCGAGTTCGTCGAAGGCCGTTTCGATCAGGCCCGCCGGACGCTGGGGCCACGGATAGATATAGGGCCACGCGAGCGCGCCGGAAAACGTTACGTGCGTATTGAAGCCGAGCCGCTGCGAGGCCTTCGCCGCGAGCATCATCTGTTCAATCGCCCATTCGGTGCGCGCCTGCGGATTGCCGCGCACCTGCGGCGCGGCAAAACCGTCGAACAGCTGGTCATAGGCCGGATGCACGGCCACGAGCTGGCCCTGCAAATGGGTCGCGAGCTCGGTCACGGTGACACCCGCGTCGGCAGCCGTGCCGAGCCAGTCGTCGCAATAGGCCTGACTCGCCGCCGCCTGTTCGAGGTCGATCAGTTGCGCCGCGACCGGCACCTGAATGCCTTTGAAACCGAGCCCCGCCGCCCATTGCGCGAGATGCGCGAGATTGTCGAACGGCGGGTCGGCGCCCATGAACTGCGCGAGGTAGATCGCCGGTCCTTTGATGGTCTTCATCATGCGCCTCCGTCAGTGGTCGAATACGCGCGGCGCAGCATGTCGTATGCCGCGCCGCGCGCTCGCGTCGTTCAGAACGGCGA
Source organism: Paraburkholderia sp. SARCC-3016 (assembly GCF_031119615.1). Taxonomy (NCBI): domain Bacteria; kingdom Pseudomonadati; phylum Pseudomonadota; class Betaproteobacteria; order Burkholderiales; family Burkholderiaceae; genus Paraburkholderia; species Paraburkholderia sp. SARCC-3016. The sequence goes on from NZ_JAVHZD010000019.1 coordinate 166,891, forward strand.
GTCCGGGAAGTAGAACTGCTGTGCGTTTTCTTTCGTGATCAGCACCGACGGAATGATCGTCGTGGCCGGCAGCTTGTCGCCCTTGAGCCGCGCTTCGGCCGTCAGCTTGATCGCGTCATAGATGAACTTCGGCGAGTACGACACGTCCGCCCTGATCATCGGCGCGCCGTCCATCACGTTCTTCACCATGCCTTTCGAGCCCGCGCCGCCGAACACGATCTTGATGTCGGTGCGTTTCGCCTGATCGATCGCCTTCAGCACGCCGACGGCCATATCGTCGTCGGAGGCCCATACGGCGTCGATGTGCTTGAAGCGCGTCAGGTAATCCTGCATCACCTTGAACGCGTCGTCGCGGTTCCAGTTCGCGTACTTCGCATCGAGAATCTTGATGTTCGGATACTGCTTCATCACCGACGTGAACGCGGTCCAGCGCTCGTTGTCGAGCGTCGTCGGAATGCCGCGCAGCGCGACGATATCGCCCTTGCCGTCGAGCGCCTTCGCGAGATATTCGGCCGGGATCTTGCCGAACGCGGTGTTGTCCCCGGCCACGTACGCGTCCTGCGCGCTCGTGTCGGTCAGGCCGCGGTCCACTACCGTCACGTATACGCCCTTCTTCTTCACCTGTGCAACGGGCTGCGTCAATGACGCAGACTCCTGCGGGAAAATGACAAGCGCGTTGATCCTGTTCACCGTCACGAGATCCTGCAACTGGTTCGCCTGTTCAGGCGCGCTGGCCGCGGTCTTGACGATGATCTTCAGTCCCGGATGCTCTTTCTCGAGATCCGCTTTCGCCTTGTTCGCCCACCAGACGATGCCGCCCGTGAAGCCGTGATCCGCGGTCGGGATCGAGACGCCGAGCGTAACCGGGTCGGCGGCGCGTGCGGCGCCTGTCGTGGTCGCCAGCATCGAAAGCGCCAGCATGCCGGCGCCGACCGCGCGTATGACGTGTTTCATGATGTTTGTCTCCTTTGTGCGGGCGCGCCTGTCGATGCGCCCGGATTTCATTGTCGAACCACCGGAACGACTGATACGAACCGTAGTGCCTCAACCGGCCAGGCGAACCCGGCCACCTGAAGCGACTTGCTGCTGCCTCCCCTTCACCACCGCATTAGCGCCGTCCGCGCTGCAAGAACGCGACGACGATAATCACGACGCCCTGCACCGCCGCGTTCAGATACACGCTGATGATGCTGGTCAGATTCAGAATGTTGGCGATGACCGACAGCAGGATCGCGCCGATCACCGTCCCGATCACGCGGCCCTCGCCGCCCTTGAGCGCAGTGCCGCCGACCACCACCGCGGCGATCGCTTCGAGTTCCCATAGCAGGCCCGTGGTCGGCGTCGCCGAACCGAGCCGCGGCACGTACAGCACCGTCGCGACGCCGACGCATACGCCGAGCAGCATGTACGTGACGATCTTCACGGTATCGACGCGAATCGCGGCATAGCGCGCGACCTGCTCGTTCGAACCGATCGCCTGCACATGGCGGCCGAACGCGGTGCGATTGAGGATCAGCGCGCCGCCGGCCGCGACGACGAGAAACACCCAGATCGGCACGGGCACGCCAAGCAGACTCGCGTAATACACGGGTCCATACAGGTCGGACAGATTGTTATCGAGCGTCAGCGCGCCGCCGTCGGCCAGCCATGTGAGCACCGCGCGAAAAATGCCCAACGTGCCAAGCGTGACGATAAACGGCTCGATGCGCCCTTTCGTAATCAGCAGCCCATGCGCACAGCCGAACAGCGCACCGAGCACGAGCGCGCAGACAATGCCGATCGCCACGATAAGTCGGATCGTAGCCATGTCGTTCTGTGAGCCAAGGAGTTGGTAGAATGTTTTGTCTTCCTAAGACCGCTTG